>CAUJJX010000302.1 GCA_963205165.1 Pseudomonadota bacterium
AAGCGGAAGGCGCGGGCCTTGTGGCTGTCGCCGAGGCGGAGCGTGTCGCCGCTCGTGGCGAGTGCGTCGAACGTCGCGTCGGTCGCGTCGGCCCAGCCCCAGTTGCCGGTGACGGTCTGGTTCGAGATCGTGACGGATGCCGACGAGACGCCGTCGAAGGTGCCGAAGTTGCGGCCGGTGTAGCTGACGTGCGCCTGGGCGTGTCCGGCGCAGACGGCGACGGCGAGGGTCGCGACTGCACGGAAGGTCGGGAATGCGAAAGCCATCTGGAAAGGTCTCCTGTGTCCGGTGCCCGTTCGTCGAACGGGTCTGATCCGCGCGTCGATCTGTCGTCGAATTTCTGTCGTCGACTTCGCGGTCGTTCACTCCGCCGGCGGCGGAAGCGGGGCGGAATCTAGTCGGCGAGCCATTCCAGCGGAATGCGACACGATGTCGCACGAGGCTCCGCCCGGGGCGTGGGTGCGTCGACCTGCGGCAAGTTGTCGCAGGCACGGGCGCGCACTGCGCCGGTAAGATCGCGGCCTTCTTCGTGGACGACCGGATCGATGGACGACCTCCCGCTGCCGGACTCGGCGCAGCGACGCAACCTGAGACGGCTCGTGGCCCTGCGCTGGGTCGCGCTCGCCGTCATGGCGATCACGGTGGCCGCCGTGCGGGCCGTCTACATCGAGTCGCTCGAGATCGCGCCGATCGGCTGGATCATCACGGTGGCGGCCGCGCTCAACGTCTGGACGTCGTGGCGCGTGCGGCAGCCGCGCCAAGTGCCCGACAGCGCCGTCTTCTTCCAGCTCCTCGCCGACACCGCCGTGCTCACCGGGGTGCTGTACTTCACGGGCGGCTGGTCGAACCCGTTCGTCTCGCTGTTCCTGCTGCCGCTCGTGATCGCCGCGACGGTCCTGCCGCAACGACACGCCTGGGCGATGGCGGCCGCGACGCTGGGTGCGTACACGCTGCTCGGTTTCTGGAACGTCCCCCTCCCCCACGTGCACCACGATCACGGCGACAGTTCGGAGTTCGGGACGCACGTCGTCGGGATGTGGGTGAGCTTCGTCCTGTCGGCAGGCGTGATCGCGTACTTCGTCGCACGCATGGCCGCGACGCTGCGCGAGCGCGACCGCGAACTCGCCTCCGCCCGCGAACGGGCGCTGCGCGACCAGCACGTGCTCGTCCTCGGGACGCTCGCGGCCGGCGCCGCCCACCAGCTCGGAACGCCGCTCGCGACGATGGCGGTGATGCTCCGGGAACTCGAACACGACGTCGCCGACGACCCGGATCTCGCGACCGAACTGGGCCGCATCCGCGAGCAGGTCGATGCCTGCAAGACGATCATCTCGGACATGCTCGCGGGCGCCGGCCAGGCCCGCAGCGAAGGCGGACGCGCGGAAGCGCTCGACCGGTTTCTCGAAGGGACGGTCGACAGCTGGCGGATGCTGCGTCCCGGGGTGGACCTCGCGCTGCGGCTCGACGGTCCGACGCCGGCGCCGCGGATCCTCGCCGAACGCACGCTTGCCCACACGCTCGTGACGCTGCTCGACAACGCCGCCGATGCATCGACGGAAGGCGTCGAGATGGTCGGCTCCTGGACAGCGGAGCGCCTGACCGTGGAGATCCGCGATCGCGGCGCCGGCCTCACGGCGGCCGTCCTCGCACACGTCGGACGCCAGCCCATCAGCACGAAATCGGGCGGCCACGGCGTCGGGCTGCTCATCGCGAACGCCGCGCTCGAACGCTTCGGTGGACGCGTCACGCTGACCAACCGGGACGGCGGCGGCGCGGCGACGCGCATCGAACTCCCGCTCCGCGCGCTGACGGCCGCATGAGCGACGCGCGTCCCTGGCTGCTGGTCGCCGACGATGACGAGACCTTCGCTGGCGTCTTGGGGCGGGCGCTCGGCCGCCGCGGATTCGATGTCCGGATCGCCCACGACGTGGCGCAGGCGATGGCGCTCGCGGAAGGCATTCCGCCGAGTCATGCTGTCGTCGATCTGCGGATGCCGGGCGCGTCGGGTCTGAAGCTCGTGGAGTTCCTGCGGGGCCGGTCGGCGGACACCCGGATCGTGGTGCTGACGGGCTACGCGAGCATCGCGACGGCCGTCGACGCGATGAAACTCGGCGCGACGCACTATCTCGCCAAGCCGGCGGACGCCGACCAGATCGTCGCGGCCTTCGGCGATGCACCACCGGCAGCGGACGTCGACGAAGACCTCCGGCCGCTCTCGGTCGACCGCGTCGAGTGGGAGCACATCCAGCGGGTGCTGTCGGAGCACGACGGAAACATCTCGGCGACCGCCCGTGCCCTGGGCATGCACCGCCGCACGCTGCAAAGGAAGCTGGGCAAGAACCCGCCGCGGACGTGAGCCGCCGAGCCACCCGGCGAGGGGCCCCGCGCAGCGGGGATCGACGGTCGGGCGAGCGCGGCTGGGCGGCGACGCCACGGACGGTTGACGCCCGCTGGCGGATCGGAGGCGCCGAGCCGAGCCACCCGGCGAGGGGCCCCGCGCAGCGGGGATCGACGGTCGGGCGAGTGCGGCTGGGCGGCGACGCCACGGACGGTTGATGCCCGCTGGCGGATCGGAGGCGCCGAGACGAGCCACCCGGCGAGGGGCCCCGCGCAGCGGGGATCGACGGTCGGGCGAGTGCGGCTGGACAGCGACGCACCCGTCACCCCAGCGAACGCTGGGGTCCAGCAGCGGTCGTCGCCGGGGCAGCGGACCGACTGGATTCCAGCGTGCGCTGGAATGACGGGATGGGAAATGGGTCGGAGGTGCCGAACCGGCGATCGCGCGCGAAATCGCGGACAAAAAAAAGGGCAGCCTTGAGGGGCTGCCCTTCGAAACCCCCACGGTGGGGGGAGGAGACCTGCTTTTATTTGCGGCCGGACGTCGTTTTTCTGAAGGGCCCAACCGCAAATATTCGTGAATCCGGTGCATGACCGCTGGGCGGCATGTGCTGGCTAGCTTATCAAGCCCGCTGAAAATTCATAGTGCGCTGTCGAGATTTTTTCCAATCGACATCCACATTTTTACTACATCGGCCGGAAGCGGCTATCGTCGGGGCTCCCTTTCGCCGGAGTCCACCATGCCGCTGAAGACCCGTCGCACGACCGTCCGCCGCCTGCCCAAGCGCGGCCAATACGACTTCGAGACCATCGCCGCGATCCTGGACGCGGGCTGCCTGTGCCATCTCGGCTTCGTCTTCGAGGATCAGCCTTACGTGGTTCCGACTGCGTACGGCCGGAAAGATTCCACGCTCTACGTGCACGGGTCCGCCGTCAGCCGGACGCTCGGCGCGCTCGCGGAGGGCATCCCGGTGTGCCTGACGGTCAGCCACCTCGACGGGCTGGTCCTCGCACGGTCGGGCTTCCACAGTTCGCTGAACTACCGCTCGGTGATGGTGCTCGGCCGGGCGACGCCCGTCGCGGACGACGCGAAGCTCGAGGCGCTGGCCGTGATCTCGGAACAGATCCTCCGCGGACGCTGGGCGGACGTCAGGCCGGTGAAGCGCAAGGAGCTGAACGCGACGAGCGTCCTGCAGATACCGATCGAGGAAGCCTCGGCCAAGGTCCGGACGGGGCCGCCCGCCGACGACGAGCCGGACTACGCACTGCCGATCTGGGCCGGCGAGATCCCGCTGAAGCTGAAGGCCGGGAAACCGATCCCGGATCCGCGGCTCCCGGCGGACACCCCTGTGCCGGCATACGTGAAACGCTTCGGGAAGTAGCGCGGGCAGCGGACCTACTCGATCGCGCTCTCGGGCTCCTCGTCCTTCACGTACCGGTGGCCCCAGGCCACGTAGAGCCCGCTGCTCACGATGACGGCCATGCCGATCAGCGAATGCACGTCGGGCACGTCGCCGAAGACGAGGAAGCCCGACAGGCTGATCCAGAGGAGCTGCGAATAGCCGAACGGGGACAGCGCCGACGCGCGCTCGATCTCGAGGGCCTTGATGAGCAGGTAGTGGCCGGTCATGCCGGCCGCGCCGAGCAGCAGGAAGTACGGCAGGTGCTCGAGCGCCGGCGGCTTCCACGTGTGCGGCAGCATGAACGACATGAACACGAAGCCGACGAACGCCGTGTAGAAAAGCGCCGTGATCGGCCCGTCGCCGCCGCTGATCCGGCGCGTCAGGATCTGGTAGAGGCTGTAGCAGAAGGCCGCGCCGAGCGCGAGGAACACGGCCGGATTCAGCATCGCGCTGCCCGGCCGCACGATGAACAGCGTGCCGCCGAAGCCGACCATGATCGCGATCCAGCGGCTCGTCGAGACGTGTTCCTTCAGGAGCCAGACCGCGAACGCCGTGACGAGCAGCGGCGACACGAAGCTGATGGCCTTGACCTCGGCGAGCGGCAGGAAGCTGATCGCGCCGAAGTTGCACAGCGTCGATCCGAGCATCAGCGTGGCCCGCGCGAGCTGGCCGGTCGGCTGCACGGTCCGGACGAGGTCCAGGCGCATCCGCGGCAGGAAGATGATGATCATCAGCCCCACGTGGACGGCGTATCGCGCCCAGACGACCATCGGCACCGGATAGCTGCGGCTCAACCACTTGGCCGTCGTCTCGAGCACCGTGAAGCACAGCGCCATGGCCAGCACCATGAGCACCGCGCGCGGGTTCACGCCGCGACGCGACGCAGGTGCTGGAGGTGCGGAAACAGGGTCGCCGTTCATCGGTCCGAGTGTATCGGAAGGTCCGTGCGGACCGGCGTCGCCGGACGTCGCGGGGATCGCGGCGCAGCGTGCCGGGAGGCCCTCTTCCGGACCCGCGATAGAATCGGGCGGTCCGTCCTGCCCGGCATCCGCAACGCGCGCCGGCGCAGGACCCCGCAGCAGGAGGTACCGACCATGAAGAACACACCGATCATGCGCGCCGCGCGCCCCGCCCGGATCCGTCGCCGCGTCGTCGCACGCAGTGCGCGTCATTCGCGGCGCCTGCTCGCCGGGCTGGGTCTGATGATGCTGAGCGTTCGCGCCGGTGCGACCGACCTTCCACTGGAATCGATCGACCGCACCCCGCTCGTCGCGCAGGACAGCGCGGCCGATGCCGTGAGCCGAGACGCGTCCCGGCTGGACGAAGCCGACGCGGCCCTCGCCGCCGTCCCGGACCACGCGCCGAGCATCCGCGACCGGATCGAGCTGGGCCTCGCGAGCTTCTACCACCGGAACTTCCAGGGGCGCCGCACGGCGAGCGGCCACCCGCTCGACCTCACCGCGATGACGGCCGCGCATCGCACGCTGCCGCTCGGCACGAAGATCCGGATCACGAATCTGGGCAACGGCCGCGTCGCACACGCGACCGTCACGGATCGCGGCCCCTTCGCACCGGGCCGGGTCGTCGACGTGACGGACGCCATGGCCCGGGCACTGGGATTCCTGCGGTCGGGCCTCGCCCGCGTCAGCGTCGAGGTGACCGGCTGGGAGGCGCTGCCGAAGCGCAAGCGCCCCACCCGGACGGCGCGCTGAAGGCGGGTCGCCCGGCGACAGCCGCCGGCTCCGTTGAACGCGGTGCCGGACGATCCTAGGTGAATCGCGCCTCGATCCGGCCGAGCCCTTCGAGTTCCATCACGACGTGGTCGCCCGCCGCGACCCACTTCGTCTCGACGACGCTGCCGAGGAACACGAACTCGCCGGCATCGATGCCGAGCCCCCGCTGCGAACGCCGGTTGGCGAGCCACGCGAGCGCCTCGAACGGATGCCCCATGACGTCCGCGCCACGTCCGCGTCCGACCTCGACGCCGTTGATCGTCGTGACCCCGACGACGGACTCGAGATCGATGGCCCGGAAGTCGTGGACGGCCGGCCCGAGCACGCAGCCCGCATCGAAGAAGTCGTCGGCAAGCAGCGTCGGCATGTCGAGTTTCGAGTAGTCGACGTAGCGCGCGTCGACGATCTCCATGCCGGCCATCAGCGCGCCGACCGCCTTCTCGACGTCGTATCGCGTGTAGTCGACGGGCCGCGGCACGAGCGGTGTCGCGAGCCGCGCCACGATCTCGCATTCGACGCCGACGCGGACGAAGCCCGCGTGCGGGATCTCGGCGGGACTCGCGTGCACCGTCCGGGCGAACACGCCGCCGGCGCACGGATGCGAGATCCCGAGGAATGCCTGCATCACGGCCGTCGTGCAGCCGATCTTGTGACCGGCAACGCGGCCGAGCGACGGGACCAGCCGTTCGTGCAGTGCGTCCTGGACGGCGTAGGCCTCGGCCTCGTCACCCGGACGCAGCGCCTCGGGCAACGTGTCGAGCGGAACGCGACGCAGGCGGTGATCGGCCAGGAGGGCCGCGGCTTCGACGATGGCTCCGGGATTCATTTGCGCACCTTTGCGGTCTTCGCGCCGCCCGCGGGCTTCGCGGCCTTCGCAGCCCTGGCGGACTTCGCCGGCGCGGTGGTGCCGGCAGCCTTCGACGCATCGACCGCGACGCAGGCACGCAGCGTCTCGATGCCGGCCCGGATACCCGTCTGCATGATCGCGGTGTCGAGACCGTACGCGATGATCCGGAAGCCCTTCGCGTAGTACTCGCGCGCCCACTTCTCGTCGGCCGCCATGAAGCCGCCGACCTTGCCGTGCCTGCGCGTCGCCTCGAGGATCTTCTCGACGCCCTTCACGTACTTCGGATGATCGAACTGCGCCGGGATGCCCAGGAAGTTCGTGAGATCGAAGTGACCGAGCCACACGCAGTCGACGCCATCGACGGCCGTGATCGCGTCGACGTTCTTCAGTCCGATCTCGGATTCGATCTGGCAGATCACGAAGGTGCGCGCGTGCGCCATCGCGATCTTCTCGGCGACCGGCCCGGCCACGAAGTCGTCGTGCGCCGCACCGAACGCCGCACCGCGCCGGCCGGCCGGTGGATAGCGCGACCACTTCACGATGTCGCGCGCCTGCTCGACCGTCTCGACCATCGGCACCATCACGCCGACGGCGCCGGCATCGAGCACGCGCGCGATGTACTGGTAGGCGGTCGTCGGCACCCGCACGAACGGCACGATGTCGAGACCGCGGCACAGCGCGATCTGCGTCTTGATCGTCTCGAGGCTGACGCCGCTGTGCTCCATGTCGAGCAGCACGAACTCGGCGCCGGCCGCGTTGCAGATCTGCGGCAGGCTCGGCGTCATGAACTCCCACGCCATCGTGCCGAAGCTTGCCTCGCCGCGGGCGAGTTTCTCCTTCACCGGATTACCACGCATGTCGTTCTCCTCCCCACATTCTTCGGACCGGGACGATGGCATCACGGACGTTTGCGACGGCCTCGTCATGAGTGCGTCGATCGTACCGCGCGCCTCCTGCTGCCGCACGGTTCGCGGCGACGTCTGCGCGCGCGGCATCGATCATCACGATCATGAACGCGGTTCACGGCCAGCGTTTCCTTGCCTCCGCTGCATGCTCTCCCGATAATCCCGCGGCGGTTCGGCGACCGGTGAAGACGCTGCGCTGCAACACAGGGGCTCGATCCCCGCCACACGAAAAGAATCCGGGAGGAATCACCGAAATGAGCGACGTATCCTCGTTGCGTCGGATGGCTGCGGCCGTCCGTTTCGCGTTGTTGCCCATCGCTGCCACGGGAATGCTGCTGGGTTCCGGCGGCGCATCCGCCGCGAGCGCTGCGCAGACCGCGGTCGATGCAGCCAAGCCGCTTTGCGCCGGCGGCAAGACGATCACGATCGTCTGGGAAGCCGGCCTGCAATCCCTCGATCCGCAGAACTTCTCGGGTCCGATGTGGGAAAAGCTGACGGGCTGCAAGGTGAAGGTCGTCGAAGTCCCGGCGTCCGAGATGTTCACGAAGATCATGCAGGAATACCGCGCCGGCACCGGTGCGTACGACGCGCTGAACGTCGTCCCCGCGTGGATGCCCGACCTCGTGCAGGCCGGTGCCCTCGAGCCGCTCGATGCGCTCGTCGACAAGTACAAGTACCGCGCCGAACTGAAGAACATCGCGCCGACGTATCGCGACAACCAGATGACGGTCAACGGGAAGATCTACGGCTTCCCCGACGACGGTGACGTGTTCGTCATGTACTACCGCAAGGACATCTTCGCCGACGCCGCGCTGAAGAAGGCCTTCAAGGCGCAGTTCAAGTACGACCTCGCGCCGCCCAAGACCTGGAAGCAGTTCGACGAGATCGGCGCGTTCCTCACCGAGAAGCTGAAGGCGAAGGGCACTTACGGTGCCTCGATGTTCCGCGAAGCCGGCTACGGCAACTTCCTCTTCCAGGAACGCTTCCGCAACGAGGGCGGCCGCTTCTTCGACGGCAACACGATGAAGGCGACGATCAACTCGCCGGTCGGCGTGAAGGTCTTCGAAGGATGGCGCGCCGAGAACCGCTTCATGCCGCCGGGCGTCGAGAAGTTCGGCTTCGTCGAGAACCTCGCGACGTTCGTGAAGGGCGAGAGCGCGATGACCATCTCGTGGCCGCCGTACGGCCGGTTCGCGGCGGGCTACCTCGCCAACGAGAAGGCGCTCGACTGGGTGCCGAAGACGACGATCGCCGGCAAGGTCGGCTACGCACTGCCCCCGGGCGGCCATCCGCAGCTCGCGATGGGCTTCGCACTGTCGGTCGCGTCGACCAGCAAGCAGAAGGAAGCGGCCTACCTGTTCATCCAGTGGCTGAACAGCGAGGAGATCTCGAACCAGCGCGTGAAGCTGCCGTACGCGCTGCGCGATCCCTTCCGCAATTCGCACTTCACGAACCCCGAGTACCTGAAGCTCTGGCCCGACGCGAAGAACTACCTCGCGACGCTGCAGGCGGGCTCGAAGACCGGCCTGCTCGACCTCTCGCTCATCCAGACCGACAAGTACGAGGAAGCGCTGCGCCAGGGCATCAGCCGCCTGTGGGCCGGCGAAGACGCGAAGAAGATCCTCGACGACATCGCGAAGGAGTGGGACACCGTCACGCAGAAGGTCGGCGTCGACAAGCAGAAGGCCGTCTACAACGCGTGGGCTGCCAAGGGCGGCGCCTACCCGAAGTAAGCCGTCGTCGGCGACCACCTGAAGTAAGCCGTCCGTCGATCCGGACCGCGCACGGCTGCATGGCCGGCGCGGTCCGCGCAACGCCGAAGGCGGGTGCACGCACCCGCCTTCTCATTCGTGCCTGCAACGACTGGAGTCCTCCGTGTCTGGTCCGACCGTGCGATCGGGTGATCGCGGCTTCCGCTACACGCTCGTCGCCCCCTCGATCTTCGTCCTGCTGCTGATCGGGGTCTTCCCCATCGTCTATCTGCTGATGGTGAGCTTCCAGGGCCTCACCATGACGGACAACGACACCAGCTTCCAGGGGCTGCTCAATTTTCGTGCACTGCTGGACGACACGCGTCTCTGGCAGTCGCTCATGCACACCGTCTTCTTCACGGCGATCGCCCTGCCCGCCGAGCTGCTGCTCGGCCTCGCGATGGCGCAGCTGTTCATCGACCGCATGCCCGGCCGGCAGGTGTTCATCGCCCTGCTCGTGCTGCCCGTCGTCGTCGCCCCGATCGTCTCGGGTGCGACGTGGTCGCTGATGTTCGACAACCGCTTCGGACCCATCAACCAGATCCTCGGCTGGATCACCGGCGAGGAGATGGCCGTCCTCTGGACGGTCAAGCCTCACCTCGTCTACCCCGCGATCCTGATGGCCGAGATCTGGCAGTGGACGCCCTTCATGTTCCTCCTGCTGCTCGCGGCGCTGTCGGGCGTCGACAAGTCGCAGCTCGAGGCCGCGTCCATCGATGGTGCGGGCTGGTGGTCGACGTTCTTCCGGATCGTGCTGCCGGCCATCTGGCCCGTGATGGCCGTCGCGATCCTGATCCGCGGACTCGATCTCTTCCGCCTCTTCGACGTCGTCTGGGCGCTCACGAAGGGCGGCCCCGGCACCATGACCGAGACGATCTCGATCTTCACGTACGTGAAGGGCTTCCAGCAGTTCGAGACGAGCTACACCGGCGCCGTCGCGCTCCTCATCATCGTGCTGCTCACCGTGCTGCTGACGGTGCTGCTGAAGCGCGTCTCGATCGCGAGGTGACATGAAACGCAGCGCCAACCTCCGCCTCGCATTGCGCTACCTCGGCGCGCTCGTGCTGACGGTGTTCTTCCTGTTCCCGATCTACTGGCTGTTCATGATCTCGTTCAAGACGGCCGACGAGATCTACGCGTTCCCGCCGGTCTGGTGGCCCGAGACCATGCAGTGGGACAACTACATCGTGCTGTTCCGCGACGGCGACGCGACGACGGTCCTGAACAGCTTCATCGTCGCGGGCGCGAGCACGGTCCTCGCGATGTTCCTCGGGACCATCTGCGCCTACAGCATCGCGCGCTTCCGCACGGGCGGCGACAACCTCGCCAACTGGATCCTGTCGCAGCGCATGGTCCCGCCGGTCGCGGTCGTGTTCCCGATCTTCCTGCTGTACGTGTGGTTCGGCATCGTCGACACGTACCTCGGGCTGATCCTGCTCTACACGGCGTTCAACCTGCCCTACGTGATCTGGATGATGCGCGGCTACATCCTCGACATCCCGCTCGCGCTGGAAGAGTCCGCGCTCGTCGACGGCTGCTCGCGCTGGCAGGTCATCTGGAAGGTCGTCTTCCCCATGTGCCGCGCCGGCCTCTTCGCGACCGCGATCTTCACGTTCGTGTTCGCCTGGAACGACTTCATCTTCGCGCTCGTCCTGACCCGCACCGAGATCACGACGTACACCGTGCAGGTCACGCACTACTTCGGCGGCCAGTCGAACTTCTGGTCGAAGATCTCCGCGATGTCGGTGCTCGGCACCGTGCCCGTCTTCATCGTCGTCGGCTTCATGCAGCGCTATCTCGTGCGCGGCATCTCGCTCGGCGCCGTGAAGGGATGAGCACCGACCCGACCCGACCTGACGCCTGACGCCTGATACCTCGATACCTGACGCCGATCCATGTCCGACCTGAAAATCACCAAGCTCGACAAGTACTACGGCACGAACCACGTCGTGAAGGGCATCGACCTCGAGATCCCCGCGGGCGAGTTCACGATCCTCGTGGGGCAGTCGGGCTGCGGCAAGAGCACGCTCCTGCGCACCATCGCCGGCCTCGAGACCGCGGACGGCGGCAGCATCGAGATCGGTGGCGAGCGCGTGAACGACCTGCCGCCGCGTGATCGCGACATCGCGATGGTCTTCCAGAACTACGCGCTGTACCCCTACATGAAGGTCCGCGACAACATCGCGTTCGGCCTGCGCGCCCGAAGGACGCCGAAGGCCGAGATCGGACCGAAGGTGCAGCGCGCCGCGAAGATGCTCGCGATCGAGCACCTCCTCGACCGCTATCCGCGGCAGCTGTCCGGCGGGCAGTTGCAGCGCGTCGCGATCGGCCGCGCCGTCGTGCGCAACGCGCGGCTCTATCTCTTCGACGAGCCCCTGTCGAACCTCGACGCGCAGCTGCGCGACGAGATGCGCGGCGAGATCAAGCGCCTGCACCAGGAACTCGGCAAGACCATGATCTACGTGACGCACGACCAGATCGAGGCCATGACCATGGCCGACCGGATCGTGCTGCTGCGCGAGGGCCGCATCGAGCAGCAGGGCGCGCCGCTCGAACTCTACGAGCGCCCGGCCACGAAGTACGTCGCGGGCTTCCTCGGTTCGCCGTCGATGAACTTCATCCCCTGCACGCTCTCGGTCGCCGAGGACTACGGCACCGTCATGCTCCCGGACGGCGTCACGCTGTCGCTGCCGCCCTCGCGCGTCGCGGCGCTCGCACCGTTCCGCGATCGCTCGCTGCTGCTCGGCATCCGCCCCGAGCACCTCAGCCGCGCCACCGGCGAACACCGCCGGGGCCTCGCCGAGATCGAGGTCATCACCGACCTCGTGCAGCCGACGGGCTCGCGCACGTACGCGACGTTCCGCCTCGGCGGCGTCGAGGCCGTCGCCGAGCTGCAGTCCCACGATGTCTCGCAGCCCGGCGAACGACTCAAGCTGTTCGCCGACATGAACCGCGCCGTGCTGATCGATGCCGCCACCGAGCGCGTCGTCGGCAACGGCTGACCCCGCACATCCACGAGGAGCAGACATGACCCAGCCGACCGCGCCGCGCGACATCGTGCTCACCGGCACGACGCAGCCCGACCTGCCCGGACGCATCCTGCGTGCAGGCCCCGCCGAGATCGAGTTCGACAACGGCCAGTGCCGCTACCTCCGCGTGAACGGCGTCGAGGTACTGCGCGCAGTGTCCTTCCTCGTCCGCGACGAGAACTGGGGCACCTACGTCCCGACGCTCTCGAATCTCGTGATCGACGAGCGCAAGGATGGCTTCTCGGTGTCGTATCACGCCGTCGCGAAGAACGGCGACCGCGAGATCGGCTTCGACGTGAGCATCACCGGCGACGCGAACGGCAACCTCGCGTTCAAGGGCACCGCGATCCCGAAGACCGATTTCCTGACGGCGCGCACCGGCTTCGTCGTGCTGCATCCGCTCGAGAGCACGGTCGGCAACAAGGTCACGATCGAGCACGTCGACGGCCGCATCGAGAAGGCCCAGTTCCCGCGGAACGTGAACCCCATCCAGCCGTTCCTGCACATCCGCTCGATGGCGCACGAATGCCTGCCCGGCGTGACCGCGACGGTGCGCATGGAAGGCGACACCTGGGAGACGGAAGACCACCGCAACTGGACCGACGCGTCGTTCAAGACGTACGTGCGGCCGCTCGCCCTGCCGTGGCCGTACGTGCTGAAGGCCGGCCAGCCCGTGACGCAGTCGATCACCGTGACGCTGACCGGCGAAGTGCCGAAGGTCGCGAAGGCGAAGTCCGGCGGCGCCATCGACGTGAAGCTCGGGACGGCCGGCCGCAACCTCATGCCGCCCGTGGGCCTCGGCCTGCCGCCGGAAGAGATCCCGCACGCCGTGCAGCGCCTCGACCTCGTGAAGCGCGCCGCCCCGAACATCCTCGTGGGCCACCACGATCCACGCGCGGGGCACGGCCTCGCCGAACTCTACGGACTGCGCGTGCTCGCCGAGCAGACGGGCGCGAAGGCCGTCCTCGAGATCGTCGTCGCGAGTCTCGATGCGTTCGGCGCCGAACTGCAGGGCGTGGCGGCGCTCGTCGCGCAGGCGGGCCTGAAGCTCGATGCCATCGCGGTCTGTCCCGTCGGCGACCTGAAGTCGGTGCTGCCCGGCGGCGCGCGCCCGGCCGCGCCGGCGCTCCAGGCGCTCTACACCGCGGCGCGCAAGGCGTTCCCCGGCGTGAAGCTCGGCGGCGGCATGTTCTCGTTCTTCACCGAACTGAACCGCAAGCGTCCGCCCGTCGACCAGCTCGACTACGTGATGAACACGACGTGCCCGATCGTCCACGCGGCCGACGACCGCTCCGTGATGGAAACCATCGAGGCGCTGCCGCACCAGATGTCGACGGCGCGCGGCTGGATCGGCCGGACGGGCCATCGCGTCGGCCCGAGCGCGATCGGCTGCCGCGACAATCCGCACGGCGCGACCTTCACGCCGAACCCCGACAACCTGCGCGTCTGCCTCGCCCGCATGGACCCGCGCACGCGCGGCCTGTTCGGCGCCGCCTGGACGCTCGGCTACATCGCGACGCTCGCCCGCACCGGCGTCGAGGCGATCACGCTCGGCGCGCCGACCGGTCCGCTCGGATTCATCTTCCGCCCGACCGACTACGCGCAGCCGTGGTTCGACGATGCGGACGCAGCCGTCTACCCGGCGTACCACGTCGTCAGCGGACTCGCGAGCGCGGCCGGCTCGAAGCTCGTCGCGGCGGAGTCGTCGAACCGCTCGGCCGTCACGTGCCTCGCGTACAAGGCGCGCGGCGCGACGCTGGTCTGGCTCGGCAACCTCACGGCGCAGAAGCAGACGGTGACGCTCTCTGGCGTCGACGGACGCGAGGCCTTCGCGGGCGTGCTCGACGAATCGAACTTCGAGGCGGCCGTCACCGATCCCGCGAAGTTCCAGGCGAAGCGGAAGGCCGTCTCCGGCGGGAAGATCGCGCTCGGCGCGTACGGCGTCGCGTGGGTCTGCGTGAACGATTGATCGCGGCGGTCGATAGGGACCCGGCCGGTCCCGCGACCCACGCATCGATCGGCGTCCGGAGCGTCCGGTGGATGGCCGCCGCCTTCGCGACATCCTCGGTCATCGCGATGGCGATGATGTCCGGCCGCGCCGCCGCGACCGAGTACGACGCCGACCCGCACAGCTACGCCCCGCTGCTCCGCGGACTCCAGGCCGGTGACACCCTGCTGCTCGCCCCCGGCGTCTATCAGGACGGTCTCCGGCTGCACAACCTCGTCGGCACCGCGTCGGCACCGATCCGCATCCGGGCGGCCGATCCATCGCGTCGGCCGCTGTTCATCGCGCGCCCCGGCGCCAACACCGTGAGTCTCGTCGACGTCGACTACGTCGAGGTCGCCGACCTCGACCTGAACGGCCTCGGCATTCCTGTCGACGCCGTGAAAGCCGAAGGCCACGCCCGGTTCGCGCACCACGTGACGCTCGAACGGCTGCGCATCGTGAACCACGGCCGGCATCGGCTGAATGTCGCCATCTCGACGAAGTGCCCGGCGTGGGGCTGGGTGATCCGCGACAACGAGATCTACCGCGCCGGGACAGGCCTCTACCTCGGCAACTCCGACGGGCACGCGCCCTTCGTCGGCGGACTCATCGAACGCAACCTCGTCCTCGACAGCATCGGCTACGACCTCCAGATCAAGCACCAGAAACCGCGTCCGACGGATGCCGGCCTGCCGACGTGGCCGAGCGTCACCGTGATCCGGCGCAATGTGTTCTCGAAGGCCGTGAACGCGGCCGGTGGCGAGCACGCGCAACCGAACGTGCTGGTCGGTCACTTCCCGGTCAGCGGCGACGGCGTGGCGGACCGCTACGTGATCCACGGCAACGTCTTCCACGAGAACCCGTTCGAGGCGCTGTTCCAGGGCGAGGGCAACATCGCGCTCTACAACAATGTGTTCGTGAACCGCCACGGCAGCGCGATCCACATCCAGCCGCACAACGGCGTGCCGGGCGAGATCGACATCTTCGGCAACACCGTGCTCGCGAGCGGCCACGGCATCAGCGTGACGGGCGGCAATCCCGTGATGCGACAGCGTGTGCGCGACAACGTGGTCTTCGCGAACCCGCCGCTGCAGGGAAGCGCCGAGGCATCCGGCAACCTCGTCGGCAGCTTCGACAACGCCGTCCTCCATCTGCGCCGCGCCGTCGGTCCGCTCGAGGCGATCGACCTGCGTCCGATGCGCCCGGTGCGCGGCCGCCCGGCACGCGACACGGCGTTGCCCGATGCCGACCGCGACTTCTGCGGCA
>CAUJJX010000303.1 GCA_963205165.1 Pseudomonadota bacterium
GAGGTGATCAAGGTGGAATCCCGCGACGGCGACAACATGCGCCACGTCGGCCCGATGAAATCGCCGGGCATGGGACACCTCTTCCTGCATCTCAACCGCGGCAAGCGCGACGTCGTCCTCGACCTCAAGCAGCCCGAGGGACGCGAGGCCGTGCTGCGGCTGGCCGCGCAGTCCGACGTGCTCGTCTACAACGTGCGCCCCGCCGCGATGCAGCGCCTCGGACTCTCGTGGGACGACGTCCGGGCCGTGAACCCGCGCATCGTCTACGTGGGCGCGTACGGCTATTCGGAACGCGGCCCCGGCGCCGGGCGCCCCGCCTACGACGATCTCATCCAGGGGATCACCGGATTGCCGTGGCTGACTTCGCGCAATGGCGAGGCCCCGCCGCGCTTCGCGCCCGTGAACCTCGCCGACCGCGTGACCGGACTGCATCTCGTCTACGCGATCACGGCAGCGCTGTTCCACCGCGAACGGTCCGGCGAAGGCCAGTCCGTCGAGGTGCCGATGTTCGAGAGCGTCGCGCAGTTCGTCCTCGGCGATCACCTCGCGGGGATGTCGTACGAGCCGCCCATCGGCGGCACGGGCTACGCGCGCCTTGCCGAGCGCCGGCCCTACGCCACGCAGGACGGCTGGCTGATCGTGCTCGTCTACAACGACGCGCAGTGGCGGCGCTTCCTGCCCGCGATCGGCCGCCCGGACCTCGTCGTCGATCCGCGCTTCGCGTCGCACGGCCAGCGCGCGCAGCACATCGACGAGGTCTACGACTTCCTCGCGGGCGTCCTCGCGACCCGCACGTCCGCCGAGTGGCTCGCGCTGCTGCAGTCGATCGACGTCCCGGTGGGTCCGATGAACACGGTCGCCGACCTCCTCGACGACGAGCACCTCCTGGCCACCGGCTTCTTCGAACCGGAAGCGCATCCGAGCGAAGGTCCGCTGCTCGCGCCGCGCACGCCGACGAACTGGTCCGCGACGCCGCCCGGTCCGCGGACACCCGCGCCGCGGCTGGGCGAACACTCGGTCGAGGTGCTGCGCGAGATCGGCTATTCCGACGACGAGATCGCGGCGATGGTCGGCAAGGGCGTGACCCGCACCGGGCCGACGGGCTGATGCGCGTCCGCACCGGCTGCTGCTGCATGAACGGGCACTGATCCGCGATGGACTTCGGCTTCAGCGCCGAGCAGCGCGCCATCCGCGACGCGATCCGCGATCTCTGCGCACCGTTCGACGCCGCGTACTGGCTCGAACGCGATCGCGAGGGCGGCTTTCCCCACGACTTCCACGCGGCCGTCGCGCGCGCCGGCTGGCTCGGCATCGCGATGCCGGAATCCTGCGGTGGCGCCGGGCTCGGCATCGTCGAGGCCGCGATCATGATGCAGGCGATCGCCGAGTCCGGCGCCGGGTTCTCGGGCGCGTCGGCCGTGCACATGAACATCTTCGGACTGAACCCGGTCGTCGTCTTCGGCACGGCGGACCAGCAGGCGCGGTGGCTGCCGCCGCTGATCCGCGGCGACGAGAAGGCCTGCTTCGCCGTCACCGAACCCGACGCGGGTCTCGACACGACGCGGCTGCGCACCTTCGCGCGCCGCGAGGGCGACGGCTACGTGATCGACGGCCGCAAGATCTGGATCTCCACGGCGCAGGTCGCGGACCGCATGCTGATCCTCGCGCGGACCACGCCGCGGGATGCCTGCCGCCGGCCGACCGACGGGCTCACGCTGTTCTACACGCGGCTCGATCGCGCACGCGTCGAGGTCCGCGAGATCCCGAAGATGGGCCGCAAGGCCGTCGACTCGAACATGCTGTTCATCGAGTCGCTGCCGGTGCCCGCCCAAGACCGCATCGGCGAGGAAGGCCGCGGCTTCGAGGTCCTGCTCCACGGGCTGAACCCCGAGCGCATCCTGATCGCCGCCGAGGCCGTGGGCCTGGGTCGCGCCGCGCTCGCGCGCGCCGCGACGTACGCCGGCGAGCGCATCGTGTTCGACCGGCCGATCGGACAGAACCAGGGCGTGCAGCATCCGCTCGCGCGGTGCTGGATGGAGCTCGGGGCCGCCGATCTGATGGTGTTCAAGGCCGCGTCGCTCTACGACGCCGGGCAACCCTGCGGCGCCGAGGCGAACGCGGCGAAATTCCTCGCGGCGGAAGCCTGCTTCCACACGTGCGAGCAGGCGATGCTCACGCTGGGCGGCATGGGCTACGCGCAGGAATTCCACGTGGAGCGCTACCTGCGCGAATCGATGATCCCGCGGCTCGCGCCGGTGAGTCCGCAGCTGATCCTGTCGTACATCGCCGAGAAGGTTCTGGGGCTGCCGAAGTCATATTGAGCCGCCTCGCCACGGGACGTTTCTCATCCGTCACCCCAGCGAACGCTGGGGTCCGGCAGCGGCAGTAGCTCGGGCGACCGGCGGCCTGGATTCCAGCGTGCGCTGGAATGACGGAGTGGGCCATGCACTCGAATGAGTGCGGCTCGGCGCCGACGCCACGGAGGGCCGCCAAACGACGACGGCGCGGGTGCATCGCACCGGCGCCGTCGTCCTGAACACGTGGCGCGCGACGAGTGCGCGCGCCAGTTCCGAGGTCACACGATGTTGAGGTGATCGAGCCCCGACATCATGTCGCGGTCCTTCGCTTCCTTGCCCTGCAGCTTGATCGCGAGGCGCAGCTCGTTCATCGAATCGGCGTTGCGCAGGGCGTCTTCGTAGCTGATCTGGCCGGCCTCGTAGAGTTCGAACAGCGCCTGGTCGAACGTCTGCATGCCCAGCTCGCGGGACTTGGCCATGATCGCCTTGATCTCGTGCACGTCGCCCTTGAAGATCAGGTCGGAGATCAGCGGCGAGTTCAGCAGGATCTCGATGGCTGCCGCCCGGCCCTTGCCCTCGCGCTTCGGGATGAGCCGCTGCGAGATGAACCCCTTCAGGTTGAGCGAGAGATCCATCAGGAGCTGCGCGCGCCGCTCTTCCGGGAAGAAGTTGATGACGCGGTCGAGCGCCTGGTTCGAGCTGTTCGCGTGGAGTGTCCCCATGCAGAGGTGGCCCGTCTCGGCGAACGTGATCGCGTGCTCCATCGTCTCGCGATCGCGGATCTCGCCGATCAGGATGACGTCCGGCGCCTGCCGCAGCGTGTTCTTCAGCGCGATCTCCCACGACTCGGTGTCGACGCCGACCTCACGCTGCGTGACGACGCAGTTGCGGTGCTCGTGCACGTACTCGATGGGGTCCTCGATGGTGATGATGTGACCCTGACTGTTCTCGTTGCGGTAGCCGATCATCGCGGCGAGCGAGGTCGACTTGCCGGAGCCCGTCGCACCCACCAGGATCACGAGGCCGCGCTTCGTCATCACGATGTCCTTCAGGATCTCGGGCAGGCCGAGATCCTCGATCCGCGGGATCGTGGTGTTGATCGTCCGCAGCACCAGCCCGACGCGCCCCTGCTGCACGAACGCGTTCACCCGGAAGCGCCCGATGCCGGGCGGGTTGATGGCGAAGTTGCATTCCTTGCTGCGCTCGAACTCCGAGGCCTGGCGGTCGTTCATGATGGCCCGCGCGAGTTCCTGGGTGTGGATGGCCGTGAGACTCTGGCTGGACACCGGCGTCATGTTGCCGTCGAGCTTGAAGGCGGGTGGAAAACCCGCGGTCAGGAACAGGTCGGACGCCTTCTTGCCGACCATCGCCCGCAGCAGATCGTGAATGAACTTGACGGCCTGATCGCGATCCATTTGCACCTCCGGCGAACGCGCGCCCACGGGCGCCGCGCCGCATTCCCGTCACCCGCGTCGGATCACGCGGGGAACAGATCCTTGTTCACGGCGCGCGAACGCGCCTCGGACGACGCCACCACGCCGCGCTGCACGAGCCCCTGGAGATTCTGGTCGAGCGTCTGCATCCCGTACTGCTGACCCGTCTGGATGGCGGAGTACATCTGCGCCACCTTGTTCTCCCGGATCAGGTTCCGGATGGCCGGCGTGCCGATCATGATCTCGTGCGCCGCGACGCGACCATTGCCGTCGCGTGTCTTGAGCAGCGTCTGCGAGATCACGGCCCGCAGCGACTCCGACAGCATCGCGCGCACCATTTCCTTCTCGGCCGCGGGGAAGACGTCGATCACCCGGTCGATCGTCTTGGCGGCCGAACTCGTGTGCAGCGTGCCGAACACGAGGTGGCCCGTCTCGGCGGCGGTCATCGCGAGACGGATCGTCTCGAGGTCACGCATTTCGCCGACGAGGATGACGTCCGGGTCCTCGCGCAGTGCCGACCGCAGCGCGTTGGAGAACGACAGCGTGTGCGGCCCGACCTCTCGCTGGTTGATCAGGCACTTCTTCGAGTCGTGCACGAATTCGATGGGGTCCTCGACAGTGAGGATGTGGCCCTGCTCGTTCTCGTTGATGTCGTTGACCATCGCGGCGAGCGTCGTCGACTTGCCCGAGCCTGTCGGACCGGTCACGAGCACGACACCGCGCGGATACTTCGCGATCTCCTTGAAGATCGGCGGCGCCTTGAGCTCCTCGAGCGTCAGCACCTTCGACGGAATGGTCCGCATGACGGCCGCGGCCCCGCGCTGCTGCACGAAGGCGTTCACCCGGAAGCGGGCGAGGTTCGGGATCGCGAACGAGAAATCGCACTCGAGGGTTTCCTCGTAGTGCTTGCGCTGACCGTCGTTCATGATGTCGTACACCATGGCGTGCACGTCCTTGTGCTCCATGGGCGGCAGGTTGATCCGTCGCACGTCGCCGTGGACCCGGATCATCGGCGGCAGGCCGGACGACAGGTGCAGGTCGGAAGCCTTGTTCTTGACGACGAACGCCAGCAGCTCGGAGATGTCCATCTAGAATCCTCGTGAGGGGGTGGCGCCGGGCGGCATCGCAGAGCGCGATGCATGCTACGGCCTGAGGATGCACGACTGAAGGGAACACCGGAGCATGTCAGAGATTATCGAGTCGGTCTCGGAACGCTTGCAAGCCGTGCAGGCCCGCATCTCGGATGCCGCGCGGGTGGCGGGGCGCGCGCCGGGCTCGATCCGGCTGATCGCGGTTTCCAAGACCTTTCCGGCGGACGACATCGCCGCGCTCCTCGCCGCCGGCCAGCGCGACTTCGGCGAGAGCTACCTCCAGGAGGCCGAGGCCAAGATCGAGACCCTCGGCGATGCCGGTGTCGTGTGGCACTTCATCGGCCCGATCCAGAGCAACAAGACCCGCGCGATCGCCGAGCACTTCGACTGGGTCCATTCGATCGAGCGCACGAAGATCGCGGAACGCCTCGCGACCCAGCGGCCGGCCCGCCTGCCGCCGCTCGACGTCTGCCTCCAGGTGAACGTCAGCGGCGAGGCGACGAAGAGCGGCGTGTCCCCGGACGACGTCCCCGCGCTCGCGCGCGCCATCAAGGCCCTCGATCGTCTCCGGCTGCGCGGGCTGATGGCGATCCCCGAACCCACCGACGACATCGGGCTGCAGCGTGCGCGATTCCGGCTGCTCCGCGAACTGCGCGACCGCATCGCCGCCGAGGTCGGCCCACTCGACACGCTGTCGATGGGCATGTCGGACGATCTCGAGAGCGCGATCGCCGAGGGCGCGACCATGGTCCGCGTCGGCCGGGCGCTCTTCGGCAACCGTCCCCGGGCGGCCTGACCAGCACCCGGCGGCCGCCGTTGATCCGGCCCGCGCTGCACGACAACGGCGCATCGCTTGCCTCGACACCCGCGGCACTTATACTCGCCGCTCGTCGCGGCCGCCGGCCCGACGCAGACCAAGAACCGGAGGAGCAATGATCAAGACCCTGCAGGCGTCCCTTGTGGCGCTGGCCCTGACGAGCACGGCAGCGCTCGCGGACACCCCCTGGAACACCCTGAACACGTACGAAGGCGTCAGCGTGAACGCGCCGGCCGCCAAGGTCTGGGCCGCGGTGGCGAACTGGGGTGCGCTCCAGACGTGGTGCCCGGTCTTCGAGAAGACCGAGATCGTGAGCGGCGGCACGGCCGTCGGTTCGGTCCGCGCGATCACGCTGAAGGGCGGCCCGACGTTCACCGAAGAGCTGCTCGCGAACGATCCCGTCGCGATGACCTACAAGTACAAGATCATCGAATCGCCGCTGCCGATCGTCGAGTACGTCTCGAGCGTGCGCGTCTTCGACATGGGCAACCGCACCGAAATCGCGTGGCTGTCGAGCTACAAGCGTCGCGCGAAGGACAACGCGACGGCCGAGAACGATGATCAGGCGGTGATGAACCTGCTGGGCGGCGTGTACCGCGCCTGCCTGGGTCACACGAAGACGATGCTGGAAACGGGCAAGTAAACGGCCCGCACCGGGTGACCGGTCGCGCGGCATCACGGACGGGGGGCCGAGCGCCTCCCGTTCGATTTGTGGAGTCGGACACGGAATGAAGATCGCGTTCATCGGCGGCGGCAACATGGCCACCGCCATCATCGGCGGGCTGCTCGCCAGGGGGGCGGACGCCGCGGACCTGCGCGTCGCCGAGATCGACGCCGCCGCCCGGGAACGCCTCGGCCGCGAGTTCGGCGTGACGGCCGTGGCCGACGCCCTCGAAGCCGCCGCCGGCGCGGACTGCGTGTTCCTCGCCGTGAAGCCGCAGCAGATGCGCACCGTCGTCGCCTCGGTCGCCCCGGCGTGTGCCAGTGCGCTCGTCGTGAGCATCGCGGCCGGCATCCGCACCGCGGACCTCTCGCGCTGGCTCGGCGGCCACGACCGCATCGTCCGCGTGATGCCCAACACGCCGGCGCTGATCCGGCAGGGCCTGTCGGCCGCGTTCCCGCTGGCGGGTGTTTCCGCCGGACAACGCGCCGCCGTCGACGACCTGCTCGGCGCCGTCGGCAAGGTGCTCTGGGTCCCGGACGAGGACGCCCTCGACGGCGTCACGGCGCTGTCCGGCAGCGGTCCCGCGTACGTCTTCTACCTGATCGAGGCCATGCAGGAAGCCGCCGGCCGGCTCGGCTTCGACACGGAGGCCGCGCGCCTCATGAGCATCCAGACCGTCCTCGGCGCCGCCGGCCTCGCCGCGCAGAGCACCGAACCCGCCGCGACGCTGAGGGCCCGCGTGACCTCGAAGGGCGGCACGACCGAACGCGCCCTGCAGGTGCTGGAAGAACGCGGCGCCAAGGCTGCCTTCGTCGACGCGATCGAGGCCGCCGCCGTGAAGTCGCGCGAGCTCGGCGACGCCTTCGGCCGGGACTGACCGCGATGCTGGCCCAGGCGCTCCTGTTCCTGATCGACACCTTCCTCGGCCTCTTCGCGGCCGTGCTGCTCGTGCGCTTCTACCTGCAGGTCATGCGCGCCCCGGCCCGCAACCCGCTGTCACACTTCGTCCTCGCCGTGACCGACTGGATCGTCCGGCCCGCACGCCGCGTGATTCCCGGCTGGGGCGGCCTCGATCTCTCGACGCTCGTGCTGGCGTGGGCGACGGAGTTCCTGCTGCTCGTCGCGTCACGGCTCGTGCAGATGATGGTGATCGGCGAGCTGCCGATGCCGGTCGCGGGCTTCGCGCTGCTGGCCGTCGTCGCGATCGTCCGCACGAGCCTCTACATCCTGATGGGTGCACTGATCCTCCAGGCCGTCCTGTCGTGGGTCGCACCGCACAGCCCCGTCGCACCGGTCCTGAACGGGCTTGTCCGCCCCTTCCTCCAGCCGATCCAGCGACGCGTCCCGCCGGTCGGCAACGTCGACCTGTCGCCGCTGCTGCTCATCGTCGCGGTGCAACTCGTCCTGATGCTGCTGATCCCCTGGCTCGGGGGGCTCGTGGCGGGCCTGCTCGGTGGTTGATCCGGTCGCATCCGCCGCGCCGTGGATTCACCGTGACCCGGCCGCCGGCCTCGTCACGCTCGACCTGCACATCCAGCCCGGCGCCTCCCGCACCGGCGTCGCCGGCGTCCACGGCGACCGCCTGAAGCTCCGGATCCACGCCCGTCCCGTCGAGGGCGAGGCCAATCGCGAACTGCTCCGCTTCATCGCCGACACGCTCGACGTCGCACTGCGCGACGTGACGCTCGTGCGCGGCGCGAGCGGCCGGAGCAAGACGGTCGAGGTGCGCGGCGCCGCACCGGCAGCGCTGACCCGGCTCCTGCAGGCGTCCGCGGCGTGAGCCTCGAAGCCCTCGTCACGCGCTACAGCGAATGGCGCGAGCAGCTGCGGGTCGGCATCGAGGCGTACCACGCGTGGCTCGACACGCACGGCCACGTCGACATCCAGCGTTCGCTGCGGCTGTACGACCTCGTCGAGAGCCTCCGCAACGACCGCATGGTGCTGGCCTTCCTCGCGGAGTTCTCGCGCGGCAAGTCCGAGCTGATCAATGCGATGTTCTTCTCGGACTACCGGCAGCGGCTCCTGCCGTCGAGCGTCGGACGCACGACGATGTGCCCGACCGAGATCTTCTACGACCCGGCCGAGGAACCCTACATCCGGCTCCTGCCGATCGAGACGCGCGGGCGCAACGAGACGATCCTCGCGCTGAAGCATCGCCCGCAGGAATGGGTGAAGGTGCGCCTCGACCTCGACGACCGCGACTCGATCGCGAAGTCCTTCGGGATGCTCGCGCAGACGAAGAACGTCACCATCGCGGAAGCGAGCGCCCTCGGGCTGCTCCACGAAGGCGAAGCCTTCACGACGACCGTGATGCGCAGGCGCCAGCTCCGGGTCGACATCCCCGCGTGGCGCCACGCGCTGATCAACTTCCCGCATCCGCTGCTGAAGAGCGGTCTCGTGATCCTCGACACGCCCGGCCTCAACGCCCTCGGCAGCGAGCCCGAGCTGACCGTCAGCATGATCCCCAACGCGCACGCCGTGCTGTTCCTGCTCGCGACCGACACCGGCGTGACGGCCAGCGATCTCGCGCTCTGGGAGAAGTACGTGCAGGGCCGCGTGCCGCGCTCGATCGTCGTGCTGAACAAGATCGACCTGCTGTGGGACGACCTCAAGTCCGAGGCCGAGATCGCATCCGAGCTGGAGCGGCAGATCGTCGACACGGCGCGCACGCTCGACCTGTCGCGCGAGCACGTGATCCCGCTGTCGGCGCAGAAGGCGCTCGTGGCGCGGGTCCGGGGCGACGAGGCGATGATCGTGAAGAGCCGCGTCCGCGACCTCGAATCGCTGCTCGCAGAAGAGATCATCCCGGCGAAGCAGGAGATCCTGCGCGCCGCCGTCCAGCGCGAGATCGGGACGCTCGTCGACCAGTCTCTCGAGGACGCCCGTACGGCACTCGCGGCCGCGACCGCCGAGATGGACGAGTTGACGAAGGTGTCCGGCAAGAATCGCGAGATCGTCCGCGTGATGCTGACCCGCCTCGAACGCGAGAAGTCCGTCTACCAGAGCACGGTCGCGGCCTTCCGCGAGCACTACGGCACGGTGCTGAAGCAGGGCCACCAGATGCTCGGCACGCTCGCCGACGACGAGCTCGACCGCGTGTTCGCGGACAACAACAAGATGATCGAGGGCAGCTGGACGACGGCCGGTCTCATGCGCAGCATGCGCGGCCTGTTCGACCGCTTCGGCGGCTACTCGAACAGCATGCTCGAGTTCGCCAACACGACGACCGACTTCGTCGACGGCGTCTATCGCACGTTCCACGAGCAGCACAAGTTCCCGCAGCTCCAGCCGCCGCAGCTCAACCTGCAGAAGCACGTCGTGCGGATGGGCCAGCTGAAGCAGTCGACCGAGGTGTTCTGCTCCGACCCGGTGAACGTCGCGTTCCCGAAGTTCATGGTGGTCCGCAACTTCTACGAGCAGCTCGCGAACGAGGCGCGCACCGTGTTCCGTCTCGTGCGCGCCGACTTCGAGACGTGGCTCGGCAGCGCGCTCGTGCCGCTGTCGGACCAGATCCGCTCGCACCAGCGACTGCTCGAACGCCGCATCGCGAACATCCGCAAGGCAAGCGACGACATCGGCGCACTCACCAGCCGCCACAAGGTGCTCGCGCAGGAACGCGAGAAACTCCAGCAGCAGGTCGACGAGCTGGCGCAGATCCAGTCGCTGCTCGAAGGGCGCACCGACGCGCCCGATCCGTCGCCCCCGGTGCCGGACGTCTGAGCCCTGCCCGCGGCGCCCGCCGCACCGCGCGGTTCACGAGCCCATGAACAACCGTCGCTTCGTCCGAAGTTGATCGCCGTTTACCTTCATCGTCGGCATCACGCACTTGCGGGAAGCAATCCATCGTGTCGCGTCTCGCGGCCTTCGGGGTTCGCCGGCAGCGGATCGAGCGGCTCCCTGCCGGAAACCATTCCGGCCGTCGCGTACGACTGAAAGCTGTAAGAGAATCCGGGCGGATGTCGAACGACCGATCAGGAGGTCACCGTTGGAGAATTTCACCCCCGCCAGCGCGCTCGCCGGCGGACTGCTCATCGGCGCGTCGGCCGTGCTGTTCCTGCTGCTGAACGGCCGGATCGCCGGCATCAGCAATATCGCGGCGGGCCTGCTCGCACCTCGCCGCGGCGATGTCTCGTGGCGACTGCTGTTCCTCGGCGGACTCGTCGTCGGTGCGGCGGTAGTGCACTCGCTCTCCGGCAACGTCACCACCCCGCGCGCGGACTTCCCCGGATGGCTGCTGGCCGTCGCCGGGATCCTCGTCGGATTCGGCACGTCGGTGGGCCGGGGCTGCACGAGTGGTCACGGTGTCTGCGGACTCGGGCGACTCTCGATGCGGTCGCTCGTCGCCACGCTCACGTTCCTCGCGGCGGGCATCGCCACGACGTTCGTCGTGCGTCACGTGTTCGGGGTGGCGTCATGACGCGCCTCGTCACGACGCTCGTCGCGGGCATCCTCTTCGGCGCGGGCCTCGCCCTCTCGGGCATGACGAACCCCGCGAAGGTGCTCGGCTTCCTCGACATCGCGGGCCGCTGGGATGCGAGCCTGCTGTTCGTGCTCGGCGCCGCCGTCGGCGTGACGGTCGTCGCGTTCCGGTTCGTGCTGCGCCGGGATGCGCCGATGCTGGCCGCGGCCTTCGAACTGCCGACGGCGCGACACATCGATCGACCACTCGTGATCGGTGCGGCGCTCTTCGGTGTCGGCTGGGGTGTCAGCGGCTACTGTCCGGGCCCCGGCGTCGCGCTGCTCGCGGCACCGACGTGGGAAACCTGGGTGTTCCTGCCGGCGATGCTCGCCGGCGCGGCACTGCACCGGATGATCACCGCCCGCCACATCGCGGAGCGGCAGGTGGCCGACGGCGTCACGACCTGATCCGTCGATCGGTGCGGTCCGGCTTCGCGGCCGGACAGACAATCAGGGCCTGTCCACCCGGCGGATGCCGAAGCGGACAGGCCCTTTTCGTTGCGACTGCAGGCGGTGTTACATGCTGCGCCGGTACTGGCCTCCGACCGTGAACAATGCGTCGGTGATCTGGCCGAGCGAGCAGCAGCGCACGGCATCCATCAGGACGGCGAACACGTTCTCGTTGCGGATCACGGCCTGACGCAGGCGGTCGAGCATCGGACCGCTCTCGGCCGCATGACGTGCCTGGAAGTCCTGGAGCCGCGTGAGCTGCGCCTGCTTCTCGTCGTCGGTCGAGCGCGCGAGTTCCACGGTCTGGACCGTCGCGTCGCCGTGCGGATTGCGGAACGTGTTCACGCCGATGATCGGGTACTCGCCGGTGTGCTTCAGGTGCTCGTAGTGCAGCGACTCTTCCTGGATCTTGCCGCGCTGATAGCCGAGTTCCATCGCGCCGAGCACGCCGCCGCGCTCGCTGATCGCCTCGAATTCCCTCAGCACCGCCTCTTCGACGAGGTCGGTCAGCTCGTCGACGATGAAGCTGCCCTGGTTGGGGTTCTCGTTCTTCGCGAGACCCCATTCGCGGTTGATGATCAGCTGGATCGCCATCGCGCGACGCACGGATTCCTCGGTCGGCGTCGTGATCGCCTCGTCGTACGCGTTCGTGTGGAGACTGTTCGCGTTGTCGTACGTGGCGATCAGCGCCTGCAGCGTCGTGCGGATGTCGTTGAAGTCGATCTCCTGGGCGTGGAGGCTCCGGCCCGACGTCTGGCAGTGATACTTCAGCTTCTGGCTGCGATCGTTCGCGCCGTACTTCTCCTTCATCGCGACGGCCCAGATGCGGCGCGCGACGCGGCCGAGCACCGTGTATTCGGGGTCCATGCCGTTGCTGAAGAAGAAGCTGAGGTTGGGCGCGAAGTCGTCGATGTGCATGCCGCGCGCGAGATACGCTTCGACGAACGTGAAACCGTTCGACAGCGTGAACGCGAGCTGGCTGATCGGGTTCGCGCCGGCCTCGGCGATGTGATAACCGGAGATCGACACCGAGTAGAAATTGCGCACGTCGTGGTGGACGAAGAACTCCTGGATGTCGCCCATCACCTTCAGGCTGAACTCCGTCGAGAAGATGCAGGTGTTCTGACCCTGGACTTCCTTGAGGATGTCGGCCTGTACCGTGCCGCGCACGTTCGCGAGCACCCATTCGCGGATCTTCCCGGCCTCGTCGTCGGTCGGATCGCGCCCGTTGTCCGCGCGGAACTTGTCGATGTTCTGGTCGATCGCGGTGTTCATGAACATCGCCAGGATCGATGGCGCGGGGCCGTTGATCGTCATGCTCACCGACGTGTTCGGTGCCGTCAGGTCGAAGCCAGAGTAGAGCACCTTCATGTCGTCGAGCGTCGCGATCGACACGCCGCTGTTGCCGACCTTGCCGTAGATGTCCGGGCGCAGGTCCGGGTCGTTGCCGTACAGCGTGACCGAGTCGAACGCCGTCGACAGGCGCTTCGCGGGCATGCCTTCCGAGAGCAGCTTGAAGCGGCGGTTCGTCCGGAACGAGTCACCCTCGCCGGCGAACATCCGGGTCGGGTCCTCGTTCTCGCGCTTGAACGCGAACACGCCGCCCGTGAAGGGGAACGACCCGGGGACGTTCTCGAGCAGCAGCCACTTCAGCAGCTCGCCGTGATCGTCGTAGCGCGGCAGCGCGACCTTGCGGATCCGGCTGCCGGACAGCGAGGTGTACGTCAGCGCCGTGCGGATCTCGCGATCGCGGATCTTCACGACGTACTCGTCGCCGGCGTAGGCCTTCTGCATGTCGGGCCACATCGCGATCAGCTTGCGCGAATGTCCGTCGAGCTTCGCGTCGCGATCGGCAGCGAGCGCCAGGAGGTTCGGGTTGTCCTCGCCGCATTCGGCGGCGAGCATCCGCGCGGACTCCGTGAGCTGCTGGCGCTCGCGGGCGATGCGGGCCTGCTCGAACGCGCGACGCCGATAGCCGCGCGCCGTATCGGCGATCTCGGCGAGATAGCGCGTGCGGTTCGGCGGCACGATCGGCGTCTGGTTGGTCGAGTGACGCGTGACGACGACGGGCAGGCGCGATTCGCCGGTGTTCAGGCCCAGCTCGCGGAGGCGCGCGAGCATCGTCTGGAACAGCGCCGTGACGCCGTCGTCGTTGAAACGCGCGGCCATCGTGCCGAACACGGGCATCTCTTCCGGCCGCTTCGAGAAGTCCCCGCGGTTGCGCTGCACCTGCTTGGCGACGTCGCGCAGCGCGTCGAGTGCGCCCTTGCGGTCGAACTTGTTGATGGCGACGAAGTCGGCGAAGTCGAGCATGTCGATCTTCTCGAGCTGGCTCGCGGCGCCGTACTCCGGGGTCATCACGTAGAGGCTCGCGTCGACGAGCGGCACGATCGCGGCGTCGCCCTGGCCGATGCCGGACGTCTCGACGATGATCAGGTCGAAGCCCGCGACCTTGCACGCGGCGATCACGTCGGGCAGCGCCCGGCTGATCTCGGACCCGGCCTCGCGCGTCGCGAGCGAGCGCATGTAGACCTTCGGACCCTGCTGCCACGGATTGATCGCGTTCATGCGGATGCGGTCGCCGAGCAGCGCGCCGCCGCTCTTGCGCCGCGACGGATCGATCGAGATGACCGCGATCGACAGCGCGTCGCCCTGGTCGAGCCGCAGGCGGCGCACGAGTTCGTCGGTCAGGGAGGACTTGCCCGCGCCGCCCGTGCCGGTGATCCCGATGGCGGGCACCTTGCACGTCGCGGCGGCCAGGGTCAGCGCCGTACGGACTTCCGGCGACGCGGACTCGTTCTCCAGCGCCGTCACGAGCCGGGCGAGCGAGCGCCAGCGCTTCGTGAGGTCGGGCTCGGCGAGGGCGTCGAGCGCGGCCTGGCCCTGCGTCGAGAGGTCGGTGTCGCACTCCGAGAGCATCGCGCCGATCATCCCCTGGAGGCCCAGCCGCTGGCCGTCTTCCGGCGAGAAGATGCGCGTCACGCCGTACGCGTGCAGTTCGGCGATCTCCGACGGGACGATCACGCCGCCACCACCACCGTACACCCGGATGTTCTCGCCGCCGCGGGCCCGCAGCAGGTCGATCATGTACTTGAAGAACTCCACGTGGCCGCCCTGGTAGGAGCTGACGGCGATGCCCTGCACGTCTTCCTGGAGGGCCGCGGTCACGATCTCCTCGACGGAGCGGTTGTGCCCGAGGTGGATCACCTCGGCACCCATCCCCTGGAGGATGCGCCGCATGATGTTGATGGAGGCGTCGTGTCCGTCGAACAGGCTGGCAGCGGTCACGAACCGCACCTTGTGGGTGGGGCGGTAGTCGGCCAGCTTTCGCGGCTCGGAGAGATCGGTCATGAAGGACTCCGTGGGGATGCGCGGGGGTCTCCCGCGGCGGGGGCGGAAATTATTGCATCGGCTTCGGTTGACGTAAACGTCAATCAGACGCCGTGTTCATCTCACCACCCGAAGCCCGGTCGACCGGGCGCGGAGCAGGTCGGGCGACCGATGCGGCGCGATGCGGGAATCACTGCTGCAGGGGCCGCGCCACAAGGCCATGCCGGCGCGCCGGCCACCGCTTCCGGTCGCCCGCAAAGGCGGGTAGTGTTCGCGCACCGTCTTTTCGACCGACGCCTTGCCATGTCCGACGTTCCGCACGCCCAGCACGAACTGACCGACGCCCTCGGCAAGACGCACGAACCCGCCACCGGACTCGTGCGCATCGTCTGCCTCGTCCCCAGCATCACCGAACTCCTGTTCAGCCTCGGCCTGGAAGACAAGCTCGTCGGACGCACCGGCTTCTGCATCCATCCGAAGGGCCCCGTCCGGCGCGTGCCCAAGGTGGGCGGCACGAAGACCGTCGACGTCGCCAAGATCCGCAAGCTGGGCCCGACGCACCTCGTCGTCAACGTCGACGAGAACCCCCGCCCGATCGTGGAGGAGCTCGCGGCCTTCATCCCCCACGTGATCGTGACGCACCCCATCGAGCCGGAAGACAACCTGTCGCTGTATCGACTGATGGGCGGCATCTTCGACCGCGAGGTCCGCGCCGGGGAACTCTGCCGGGCCTTCGCCGCGGAGCTCGACGCGACCCGCGAGGCCGCCCGCCACCTCCCCCGCGAGGAAGTCCTCTACCTGATCTGGCGCTCGCCGTGGATGACCGTCTCGCGCGACACGTACATCTCCCGGATGCTCGACCTGGTCGGCTGGGACACCGTGCCGGCGCAGGCCCACTCGCGGTATCCGTCGGTCGATCTCACGCCGCAGCTCCTGCGGAATGTCCGGCACGTGCTGCTCTCGACCGAGCCCTACAGCTTCGTCGACCGCCACATCGGCGAGCTTTCGGCCGAGCTGCCGCCGCAGGTGCACCCGGAGGTCTCGCTGATCGACGGCGGGATGACCTCCTGGTACGGCAGCCGCGCCATCGAAGGCCTGCGCTACCTCCGCGAGCTGCGGAGCGCGCTGTCCGGCTGAACGCGGCGCACCGTGGCTGCCGCCGGATGGCAGGCCCGGCACGGATCCGCGTGGTGCGTTGAGTTTTCCGGGCTGCCGGTGCAGAGTCCGAACCTCGCGAAGGGTGAGGTTGAGGCCTGTCGACAATCCCGCCCGCGCGCCACAAAAAAATCCCGGAGACCTTCCATGAACACGCGCCCCGCAGTCGCCCTGCTGTCGCTCGCCCTGCTGCCGCTCGCTCTCGCCGCTTCGCCGGCCCGGGCCATCGTCGCGATCGAGCCCTTCTCGGAGCAGGTCTCGACGACCATCGCCAGCCCGTCCGACTCGCCCAGCCCCGCCTACCAGTGGGACGTGAGCTACGAACGGTCCTTCGACGGCTTCAGCATCGTGAAGCACGTCGAGATCAACTTCCTGTTCGAGACGCCCCTCGGGTTCACGGCGCAGCAGAAGGCCGACTGGAAGGCACAGGCCGAGGCGAGCGTCGAATCGATCTGGAACAACAAGTTCGCCGTCCGCGACACCGTCAACAACCGGACGTACGCCGTCGGCGTCGACATCACGGTCGACGGCCCGTTCGACCAGACGATCAGCGTCGCCCAGCGCCCCGCCGACTGCGGTTCGCGCCCCGGCGACCTCGACTGCCGCGACAACATGATCAAGTGGTTCTCCGACTCGACGCCCGTGATCCACGCCCACGAGTTCGGCCACATGCTCGGGCTCTACGACGAGTACGACGGCGGCGCCGTCGACAAGCTGAACAACCCCACGCTGTCGTCCGACGGGATCATGGGTCTCGGCGCCCTCGACCCGGATCCGGTCTTCTACGCCCGCTACTTCCAGCAGTACCGCGACTTCATCGGGGGCATCCCGCTCGCCGAGTACCAGCGCCTCGCGGGGTCCGGCGTCGCGCAGGGCAACTTCGTCCTCGTCGCCGTGCCGGAGCCGGGCACGTGGGCGATGTTCGGTGTCGGTGCCGTGATGCTGATGGCCGGCGTCCGCCGGGCACGCCGGGCCGACACGCAACGGTCGCTCGCGTCCTGAACCCGAGGCACTGGCGCATGAACAAGCGGCGGCGTGGAGCCTTCCTCGCCGCCGCTGCCTTTCTGGGGACGGGCTGCGCGTTCGGTTCGGGGGCTGCCCAGCGCCGCGGCATCGCCGTCGTGGCGTTCGAGCGCATCGAGTATCTCGTGCCGAATCCGCTCGGCCGCGGCTGGTTCGTGACGATCCATCGCGACGGCCGCGTCGAGCTGCGCGAGCTGCTGCGCGACGCGACCGGCCTGCACGAACGCCGCTGGCAGGCGCGCGCAACCGCCGATCAGATCCGGGAGATCGCCGGACACCTCATCGCATTGCAGCGGGTGTCCGAAGGCAGGACGCGCCCGGGCGTACCGGGCGAAAGCCGCGTGGAACTCGTCGTGACGCCCGGTCGCGACACGCCGTGGCGACGGGGCAAATGGGCGGGGGATGTCCTGCCGGGTTTCGACGAACCCGAGCGCCTGCTCGCTGATCTCGCGCGGGCCGCGCGAGATGCCGGCCCACCCGTGTTCGACGGACCGCCCACGACCACGCCCTGAAGGCGGGCCTGCGCCGGGCAGCGACCACCGACCCGTCAGGCGTCGAATCGCGCGGTCAGCGCCTCGAGATAGTCCGCGGCCGCGGCATCGCCTTCCGCCGGAGCCCACGGCGCGCGCTCCGCATCGGAAAGCGGCAGGTACGGGCCGGCCTTCGCTTCCAGGAACACCCCGCCCGGCTCGAACGCGATCAGCGTGTGCCACGTCCCGCTCGGGACCGTCGCGCCGAGCGTCGTGCCGCCCGCGCGCAGCAGCAGCATCTGCGCGACCTCGCCCGCGTCGTCGAACAGCACGAGGCCGAAGGCGCCGCGCAGGATCACGAAGGTCTCGTCCTTGTTGGGGTCGAGATGCCGGTGCGGCAGGATGTACGAACCGGGCTCCATGCCGTTCAGCAGGCGATGGCACGCGTCGGTGTCGGCCGTGTGGAAATTGTGGTTGCGGCGCAGCCGCGGGCTGAGCCGCGCGGCATGGGTGACGACATCGAGGAGCGGTTCGTCGATGGCGATCGGCGGGGGCGGATTCGCGCTCATGCGTACTGGAACTCCACGTTCTCCGGACGCAGCCATTCGTGCAGCGACCGGATGAGTTGATCGTCGGGGGTGATGCGCCACGCGTCGCCGAGGGCCAGTTCGCAGCGCGCTGTCCCGTTGCGGTACTCGATCGCGACGCGACACGGACCGCTGCGATACGGCGCGAGCAGCTGGGCGAGGCGCGCGGCGCTGGCCTCGCCGTTCATCGACAGCCGCAGGCGCCGCGCGAACCGGCCGCGAGCACCGACGACGTCGTAGATCTTCTCGGCGGTGATCCGCAGCGCGAGGCTGCCGTCACCGTCGTCGCCGCCGCGGCGGAATGCGCGCAGCTTCACTTCGAGGAACAGCACGGCATCGTCGCGGATGATGTCGCGGTGGATGTCGAAGACCTCGCTGTACACCGTGACCTCCTGCGTCGCGGTGCCGTCCGACAGCAGCAGGATGATCATCCGGCCGCTCTGCGTCTTCTGGAAGCGCACCGATTCGACGACGCCGCCGATCAGGACGGTCTGGTTGCCCTCGTCGCGCCCGGGCGGTGCGAGCCGGCCGAGCGTCGTCCGCAGGACGCTGCCGAACTCCTTCGCGTACGACGTGAACGGATGGCCGCTCAGGTAGAAGCCGAGCGCCGTCTTCTCGTGCTGGAGGCGCTCGTGATCGGTCCAGGGCATCGCCGACAGAAGCTCCATCGGCGGCTCCGCGACGGCATCGGAACCACCGAAGAGGCTCGACTGGTTCGCGTTGCGCGTCGCCTGCTCGGCGGCACCGAGCGCGATGCCGACGGACGCGAAGAGCTTCGCGCGATCGGCTTCGAGCGCGTCGAACGCGCCGGCTTTCACGAGGGATTCCACGACGCGCCGGTTGACGACGCGTGCATCGACGCGCGCACAGAAATCGAAGAGATCGCGAAAGGGTCCGCCGCGCTCGCGGGCCGCGATGATGCTCTCGATCGCACCCTCGCCCGTGCCCTTGACGCCGCCGAGTCCGTAGCGGATGCGGCTGCGGTCGACCGGCACGAAGCGGTAGACGCCGGTGTTGACGTCGGGCGGGAGAATCGTGAGGCCATTGGCCCGGGCGTCCTCGTGAAGGAGTTGCACCTTGTCGGTGTCGTCCATCACGGCCGAAAGGTTGGCGGCCATGAAGGCGGCAGTGTGATGCGCCTTCATGTACGCCGTGTGATACGCGACCAGGGCGTACGCCGCGGCGTGCGACTTGTTGAAGCCGTAGCCCGCGAACTTCTCCATGTAGTCGAAGATCTCGTTGGCCTTCGCCTCGCCGATCTCGAGGCCGGCGGCGCCGGTCACGAAGATCTCGCGCTGCTTCGCCATCTCCTCGGGCTTCTTCTTGCCCATCGCGCGGCGCAGCAGGTCGGCGCCGCCGAGCGAGTAGCCGGCGCAGACCTGCGCGGCCTGCATCACCTGCTCCTGGTAGACCATGATCCCGTAGGTCGGCTCGAGCACGCGTTCGAGCAGCGGATGCAGGTACTCGAATTTCTTGCCGTGCTTGCGCTCGATGAAGTCCGGAATCAGGTCCATCGGACCCGGCCGGTACAGCGCGACGAGCGCGATGATGTCCTCGAAGCGGTCGGGCCGCGCCCGCGTCAGCAGCTCGCGCATCCCGCGGGATTCGAACTGGAACACGGCCGACGTGTTGCCCGTCGCGAAGATCCGGTAGGCCCCGCGATCGTCGAGCGGCAGCGTCTCGAGGTCGAGCGTCGACGATGGGTCGAGCAGCTTCACGAAGCGCAGCGACCAGTCGAGGATCGTGAGCGTCGTGAGCCCGAGAAAGTCGAACTTCACGAGCCCGACGGCCTCGACGTCGTCCTTGTCGTACTGCGAGACCGTGCTCTCGGACCCCTGCGCGCAGTAGAGCGGGCAGAAGTCGGTGAGCTTGCCCGGCGCGATGAGCACGCCGCCCGCGTGCATGCCGACGTTGCGGGTCATGCCCTCGATCTTCTCGGCCAGCTCGAGCAGGTCGCGGGTGTCCTCCTCGGTCTGCTCGCGCTCGCGCAGCCGCGGCTCCATCTCGCGCGCCATGTCGAGCGTGATGAGCTTGCCCGGCTGGAAGGGGATCAGCTTCGCCAGCTCGTCGGTGCGGTTGTAGCCCCACTCCATCACGCGGCCGACGTCGCGCACGACGGCCTTCGCGGCCATCGTGCCGAAGGTCGCGATCTGCGACACCGACTCCTGGCCGTACTTGTTGCGCACGTAGTCGATCACGCGATCGCGGCCGTCCTGGCAGAAGTCGACGTCGAAGTCGGGCATCGAGACCCGTTCCGGATTCAGGAAGCGCTCGAACAGGAGGTCGTAGCGCAGCGGATCGAGGTCGGTGATCCCGAGGGCGTACGCCACGAGCGAGCCGGCGCCCGACCCCCGGCCCGGCCCGACGGGCACGCCGTTCGACTTCGCCCAGCCGATGAAGTCCGCGACGATCAGGAAGTAGCCCGGGAAGCCCATCTGCACGATGGTCCGGATCTCGAACTCGAGCCGCTCGACGTAGCGCGGACGCTGCGCCTCGCGCGCGGCCTCGTCCGGAAAGAGCACGGCGAGCCGCGTCTCGAGTCCGACGAGCGACTGCGCGCGGAGGTGCTCCTCGAGAGTCACGCCCTCGGGCGTCGGGAACAGCGGCAGCTTGCTCTTGCCGAGTTCGAGGACGAGGTTGCAGCGCTTCGCGATCTCGACGGTGTTCGCGAGCGCGGCCGGCAGATCGGCGAAGCGCTTCGCCATGTCGTCCTGCGTGAGGAAGTGCTGCTGCACCGTGAAGCGTCGCGGCCGGCGCTGGTCGGACAGCACGTGACCCTCCGCGATGCAGACGCGCGCCTCGTGCGCCTGGAACTGGTCCGCGTCGAGGAACTGGATCGGATGCGTCGCGACGGGCGGCAGCCGCAGCCGCGCCGCGAGCGCGAGCAGGGCGGGCTCGATCGCGGCAGATTCCGGATGGCCGGCGCGCTGGAACTCGAGATAGAACCGCCCGGGGAACAGGGTCTGCCAGTCGCGCGCGAGCGCGTCCGCACGGTCCGCGTTCCCGGCGACGAGCGCCTGGCCGATGTCGCCGGCGCTGCCGCCCGACAGCGCGATCAGCCCCCCGGTGCCGTCCTCGCGGAGCCATTCGCGATCGAGCTCGGCGCGCCCGCGGTGCTGGTTCTCGCGGAAGGCGCGCGTCAGCCAGCGGCACAACCGCAGATAGCCCTCGCGGTCCTGCGTGAGCAGGAGGATGCGGAAGGGCTTGTCGCGATCGTCCGGATTGGTCAGCCAGCAGTCGCACCCGACGACGGGCTTCACGCCCTTGCCGCGGGCGGCCGTGTAGAACTTCACGGCGCCGAAGAGATTCGAGAGATCGGTGATCGCGAGGGCGGGCATGCCGTCGGCGCAGGCGCGTGCGACGGCATCGTCGACACGGACGGTGCCGTCGACGATCGAGTACTCGCTGTGGAGTCGCAGATGGATGAAGCGGGGATCGGTCATGGCACGGCGGGGAGTGAGGGCGGATTCTACTCGGCCCGGTCCGCGGGACGAACGCCGGATGCGTGGGAGGTGGCCATCGCGATGTCGCCGGCCAGGGCCTGTCGACGCTACGGATGCCGTGTGAACAGGCCCGGTCGTCCGGAACGTGCGGAGCACCGTTCCGGTCTATATGCTCGCATCGCACCCCGGGATCGGTTCACACCGGCATGTGCAATGTGAACAGGCCCCAGACCGGAGACCGCCCCATGCCTGACCGTGCCATCCGCAACGTCCTGACACTCGTCGCCCGCGCCGCGCTGATCGCGTGCGCCGCGACCGCCGTCCAGGCGCAGCAGCTCTACAAGAACGTGATGCCCGACGGCCGCATCATCTACACCGACGCGCCGCTCCCCGGTGCTGCGCAGACGAAGGCGCTCGAAGCGCCGCCGCCGCCGTCGCCGGTCCAGCGCGAATCCGCGCAGCGACGCGCCGAGGAAGACAAGCGCAAGCGCGACGAACTCGAGAACCGCCTCGGCGATCGTCGCAAGGCCATGGCCGAGGCCGAGGACCGCGTCGCCCGCGCCCGCCAGAACCTCGAACGCGCGCAGACGGCGCTCGAACAGGGCCGCGCGCCGCTGCCCGGCGAGACCATCGGCACGGCCGGCGGCGGAGTGCGGCCGACCGACGAGTACCTCCGCCGGATCACGCAGATGGAACGCGATGTCGAGTTCGCGAAGCTCGCCGTCGACGAAGCCCTGAAGGCCCGCAACCAGGCGCGCTGACGGACCACGGCCGGCGGACACCGCAGATCCCGTTCCGATGCCCGAGCGGGACGTCCGTTCCGATCGGGCACCCGGCGAATCGACAGGCACTGGCGCCACGACGTCCGGACCTCCGATAATCGGCCCGTGACATCGACGAACTCCCCGCGCCCCGGCGCCGTCCGGGCGCCCCGCGCTGCCCGCACCCTCGAACCCTCCGCCGCCCGCCGGTGCTCGACATGAGCGCCGAAGGCCAACGCGGCCGCGCGCTCGTGGTCATGGCGCTGCTGTCGCTCATCTGGGGCTACTCGTGGGTCGTCGCGAAGATCGCGCTCGGTCACGCCGGCCCCTTCCAGTTCGCCTTCCTCCGCATCGTCATCGCCGTCGCCGCGCTCGGCGCGTGGCTCGTCCTGACGGGCCGGCCCGTGAAGCTCACGCATCCGCGCGAAGCCATGCTGATCGGCAGCCTCCAGACCGCCGGCTTCATGCTCGTCAACACGTGGGCGCTCGTCGACGGCGGCCCGGGCAAGACCTCGATCCTCGTGTTCACGATGCCCGTCTGGGTGCTCCTGATGGGCTGGCCGGCCCTCGGTGAACGCGTGCGCGGACTGCAGTGGGTCGCCGTCGGACTCGCCCTGCTCGGGCTGCTGTTCATCATGGAACCCTGGCGTGTCCAGACGACGCTGCTGTCGAAGTGCCTCGCGGTGGCCGCGGGCATGCTGTGGGCGACCGGCGTGATCCTCGCGAAGCGGCTGCACAACCGCGTGCCGGTCGACGTGATGTCGTTCACGCTCTGGCAGATGGTGATCGGCCTCGTCCCGACGGCGCTCGTCGCGTGGCTCGTGCCCGCGCCGGCGATCGACTGGAGCGCGACCTTCGTCGTCGCGCTGCTCTTCTCCGGCATCGTCGCGACCGGCATGGGCTGGATCATGTGGCTGTACGTGCTGCACCGCCTGCCGGCCGGCACGACCAGCCTCTCGTCGCTCGCGGTGCCCGTGATCGCCGCCGCGTCGTCGGCCCTCCAGCTCGGCGAACGCCTGCGTCCCGTCGAACTCGGCGGCATGATCGCCATCGGCGCCGCACTCGCCCTCGTCTCGTGGGAGACCGCGCGCCGCAGGCAGGTCGTCGACCCCGCGATGGGACAGGACTGACGCGTCGTCGCGAGACCCGGCGAGTCCCCGCGCGAACGCCTGCAAACCCCGCCACACGCCCCGAACGGAAGCCTCCATGCGCTCATCGACCTCGCACCACGTCACCGTCCGCGACCTGCGGATCCACGTCCGCACGTGGGGCGACCCGGCGCATCCACCGGTCCTGCTGCTGCACGGCTGGATGGACGTCTCGGCGTCGTTCCAGTTCACCGCCGATGCGATGGTGAGCGGCCACTATCTCGTTGCTCCCGACTGGCGGGGCTTCGGACTCAGCCAGTGGGCGACGGACGGCTACTGGTTCCCGGACTACCTCGCGGATCTCGACGCACTGCTCGATGTCTTCTCGCCCGGCGCGCCCGCCGCCGTCGTCGGCCACAGCATGGGCGGGAACATCGCGGGGCTCTACGCCGGCGTCCGTCCGGACCGGGTCTCGAAGCTCGTGCTCGCGGAGGGCTTCGGCCTGAAGGAGACGACCCCGGAAGACGCGCCGAAGCGCTACGGCCGCTGGCTCGGCGAGCAGCGCAGCGTCGACGGATTCCGGCCGTACGCCGACCTCGATGCCGTCGCCGCGCATCTCCGGAAGACCGATCCGGGACTCACCGAGGAACGCGCGCGCTTCCTCGCGCCGCACTGGTCGATGCCCGGCACGGACGGCAGGTTCGTCCCCGCGGCAGACCCGCGCCACAAATGGGTGAACCCGGTGCTCTACCGGCTGGAGGAAGCGCTCGCGTGCTGGCGCCGGATCACGGCCCCGACGCTCTGGATCTGGGGTGGCGATCGCGACTGGATGAAGCGCTTCACCGGCGAGGATGCGGAGGAATGGGCGCGGCGGCGCGGTGCGTTCGCGCGGCTCGCGGAAGTCCGGATCGAGGATTCCGGCCACATGATGCATCGCGACCAGCCGGAACGATTCGCGGCGCACCTCGAGGCATTCCTGGCGGCCGATCGAGACGCGGCAGACGCCGCCGCGGCACCGAACGCGCCCTGACCGCTGGTGTCACGAGCGACCGCCCGCCGGGGGGCGGTGCACCGGGGCGACGACCGCCCCGGCGACGGATCACTCCGTCAGGTCGAACGTCGTCTTCAGCGCGAGCGTGCGATCGCGGACGGCGTCGCGCAGCGAGACCTCGACGGTCCACGTGCCCGCGAGGTCGGCGGGCTCGCCGACGAAGTCGATGACGGGTGCAGCGATCCGGACGTTCATGGCGTCGCCGACCAGCACGCCCTGGAGGCAGGTCACGTCGGCCGCGTCGACCGGATGGCTGCCATCGGGCCGGGTCACGCGAAGATCGCAGCGCACGTTGGCTGCGTTCTGGGCATCGACCGCCGGGTTCTTCAGGAAGATGAGCACCGCGAGACGCTCGCCCCGCTTGACCGTGCGGCTCACCGTGAAGGTCGGCGTGCCGTCGGCGGGGGTCTCCCACTTGGCGCGCCAGTCGGCGTCCGACGTGGTGGCGACCCAGCCGCCGAACCCGTCGAGGCTCTTGCGGGACTCGGTGTCGGGTGCGGGTCTGCCGTCGGCGCCGGACCAGACACTGGTGGCCGCCGCTGGAGAATCGGTGGCCGCCGCCGGAGAATCGGCGGTCGCGGCCGCGGGGGCATCCACAGTCGCCCCGGCCGGCCCGTCGTCCGCCGCGGCAGCCCTCCCGGCGACAACCAGCAGCAGGAACATCAGGAAGAGACCGAGGATTCTCATGAACGGGGAGGCCGGTGACGAAGCGATGGACGACGGATACTGCCACCACCTTTCACGTTCCTGTACATCGATCTGCGCCGTGCCGTCACCGGGGCGGGCCGGGACGGCGGCGGCGAGATGCGATGCCGGTGCGAACGCTTGCGGAAAGGCACGATCCGCGGCCGGATCGGACACCCGGCCAGCATCGGCAACGCGGCGCCGGTCGATCGCGTCGACAGGATCGCTCGCACCGACAGCCGTCGTGTCCGCCGGCATCCCGGACCACCGTCCCGGCGACGAATCCGGCCGCGTCGTGTAAAAGCTCGTCGCGCCCGCCGGCGCCCCGCACCACGAACCCCCAGAAGGAGAAACGAAGATGGAATCCCCGCTGCGCCTCGGCGTGATCGGCATCGGAGCGATGGGCATGGCCGTCGCGCGGAACGCCCTCGACCGCGGCATCACCGTCGCCGTCCGCGACATCCGGCCCGAGGCCGATCGCGAAGCTGCCGCGGCCGGCGCGACCGTCTGCGCGTCGCCCGCCGACGTCGGGTGTGCGTCCGACGTCATCGTCGTCCTCGTCGTCGACCGGCATCAGGTCGATGCGGTGCTGTTCGGCGACGACGGCGTCGTCCGCGGCATGGCGCCCGGCGGGATCGTCGTCGTGAGCAGCACCATCGAGCCGGCCTTCGCCGAGTCGGTCGGCCCGCGCCTCGCGGCCGCCGGCCTGCACCACCTCGACGGCGCCGTGTCCGGCGGTCCGGCCCGCGCGCGCGACGGCACGATGTCGATGATGGCGTCGGGCGCCGACGCACCGTTCGCTCGCGCCGAGCCGCTGCTGCGCCAGCTCGCCACGAAACTGTTCCGGGTCGGCACGCGGTCCGGCGACGGCGCGCGCGCGAAGATGCTCAACAACCTGCTCGCCGGCGTGAACCTCTCGGCGGCCGCGGAAGCGCTCACGCTGGGCGAGCGCCTCGGCCTCGATCCGCACGCGATGCTCGCCGTGATCCGGGCCAGCTCCGGCGACAGCTGGATGATCGGCGACCGCATGCCGCACGCACTCGCCGGCGACTTCGAGACGCGGGCCGCCGTCGACATCCTGAAGAAGGACCTCGGCATCGTGACCGGCGCCGCCCGCGCGAACGACTACCCGACACCGCTGGCCGATGCCGCCCTCGGCGTGTTCGAGGCGACGAGCCGGATGGGCCACGGCGCCGAGGACGACTCGGCGGTGCTGAAGTTCTATCGGAGCCGCTGAACGGCGCGCCACGTCGGAGCGGATGACGCCCCGACGAGCGGGCGCTGCTGCTGCCCCGCGTCGCCGGTACCGCGCGGCCGCGCTACGGCGCGCCGGTCCCGAACACCACCGCCGGATCGATCACGACTTCGAGCAGCGTCCGGTAGCGCTGCAACCGCGGCTTCGCAGCGTCTTCCTCGCGGGTGTACCGGATCGACGGCTTGCCGCCTTCGAAGCCTGCGGGCAGCGCGAGCAGCCGCGCGATGACGGCGGTGTCGTCGGTGATGTTCGCCACCTGCACCGGCTCGGGGCCCGGTTCGTACCACGGCTCGAATGCGCCGTAGTCCTGGCCCCCGGCGGCGAAGGTCACCGACGCCGCGCCACTGACCAGACAGCGGATGCCGGGCCCCTGGTGCGTGTGCCAGTACGCGACCGCGCCGCGCGGAAACTCGATCAGGTCGAGGCGCAGCACCCGCACCCGGTCGAGCGGACAACCGGTCGGCACCGACAGCGAGACGTCGCCCGCGATCCCGTGCGGCGACAAGCGCCAGACCATGCAGCGCCCGCCCGTCGGCATCGTCACCGTGGTCCCCGCGCCGTGCACGAAGGTCGCGCCGGGCGCAGCGAGCCGCGTGACGCTGCCGGGCCCCGACACCGCGAGATCGCCGTCGACGGCCGCGATGAGTTCGGCGCCGGTGTCCGACGCGTCGCGGAGGGCGGCGCCGGGCTCGGCCGTGCCGCTCGCGAAGGCGAGGTGCAGCGCGTGGTTTCGAGGATCGATGGTCACGGAAGTCTCCGCTGAAGAAAGTGCATCGGATCGGACGCGCCGCTCAGCGGTCGCGTTCCCAGGAGCAGTACACGCCGCCCTGATGGGCGAGCGCGACCGGGTCGTCGGCCGCGGCATCGCGTTCGCCGAAGCGCGCGGCGAAGGACTCGGCGTCGTCCTGCGGGCGGTAGCCGAGGCGCCCGGCGCTGTCGTCGCGCCACCAGCGCCGCGTGTTGGCGGACATCCCGTACGCGATCTCGTACTGCACGTCGGCCTCGATGGAACACCGCACGAGCTGCGCGAGATCGCGATGGCTGATCCACGTGGACAGATGGCGCAGCTCGCCGGGCGCGTCGGGGCGCAGCAGCGTGCCGATGCGCAGGCACACCGACGTGAGTCCGAACTTGTCGGCGTAGAGGCGCAGCAGCGTCTCGCCGAAGACCTTCGAGACGCCGTAGCGCGTGTCGGGACGCGGCATGCACTTGTCGTCGATGGTCTCGCTGCGCGGGTAGTAGCCGATCGCGTGGTTCGACGACGCGAACACGAAGCGCCGGACGCCGGCCTGCCGCGCGGCTTCCACCACCTGGTAGCAGCCGTCGATGTTGGCGTCGCGGATGGCGTCCCAGCTCTTCTCGGTCGGCTCGCCCGCGAGATGCACGACGGCGTCGACACCAGCCATCGCCATCGCGAGGACGTCGGGGTCGCGGATGTCGCCCTTCACGCCGGTCTCGCCGGCCACGAGGTCGGCGATGTCCGCGCGGTCCAGCAGGACGAGCCGGTAGTCGCTGCGCAGCTGCTCGCGCAGCACGCCGCCGACGAGTCCGGCCGCGCCGGTGATGAGGATTCGTTTCATGGATGTCTCCGTCCGCGCGGATGCGGACATGTCATTCGAGGAGCGCGGGGCCGAAGAGACGGACCGGCCAGAGGTACAGCTCCGGCAGCGCGATGATCGATGCGAGGACGATCAGGCACGGGAGCAGGAAGAGGAGGAAGTCGCGCATCACGTCGGCGATGCGCATCTTCGCGATCGAGCAGCAGATGAGCAGGCACAGGCCGTAGGGCGGCGTCACGAGTCCGAATGCGAGCGAGACGATGCCGATCAGCGCGTAGTGCAGCGGATCGAGGCCGGAGGCCATCGCCATGGGTTCGAGCAGCGTGCCGACGATGATGATCGCGGGGATCGCATCGAGGAAGCAGCCGACGACGAGGAACACGCCCGCGATGAACAACCCGGCGCCGAGGGGGCCGAGCTGCCACGCCGTCGCGGCCTGCAGCAGGAACTGCGGCACCTGGTAGAACGCGAGCAGCCAGCCGAAGACCGACGCCGTGCCGACGCACAGCAGGATCGCGCCGGTCATCTCGGCCGTCTCGGTGAACGCCGCGGCGAGCTGTCGCACGCCCACTTCGCGGTAGACGATGCACGACAGCGCGAGCGCGTAGAGCACCGCGATCACCGACGCCTCGGTCGCCGTGAACCAGCCGAACACCTTGCCGCCGATGATGATGAACGGCGTCAGCATCGCGGGGATCGCGGCGCGCAGCGCGACGAGCCGCGCGACCAGCGTCGCCTTCGCGTGCGTCGGGTAGCCGCGCCGCACGGAACACATGTGCACGACGAACATCATCGACGCGGCGAGCACGAGACCCGGCAGCACGCCCGCGACGAAGAGTCCGCCGACCGAGACCGGCATCACGCCGGCCCACACGACCATCATGATCGACGGCGGGATCACGGCCGAGAGCAGCGAACTGACGGCCGTGACGGCGACCGAGAAGCTCGGGCTGTAGCCCTCCTTCACCTGCGCCTCGATGAAGAGCCTGCCCTGGCTCGCGGCGTCCGCCGTGGCCGAGCCGGAGATGCCCGCGAAGAACACGGACAGCAGCACGTTCACCTGCGCGAGCCCGCCGGGCCAGTGGCCCACGAGCGCGCGCGACAGCCGCAGCAGGCGGTCGGTGATGCCGCCCACGTTCATGAGCTGCGCCGACAGCAGGAAGAAGGGCACGGCCAGCAGGATGAACGAGTTGAACGACTTGAAGGACTCGTTGAACACGACCAGCGGACCGAGCCGCGGATCGAGCAGCACGAGCGGCACGCATGCCACGCCGAGTGCGAACGCGATGGGCACGCGCAGCACCATCAGCAGGAAGAATCCGGCGAACAGCACGGTGACGGCGAGGCCGGTGCTCATCGCGCGCCGCCGTCGATGTCGGCGTCGGTGCGCGCCTTCGGCAGGCACGAGAACAGCACCCACGCGGCACCGGTCACGGGCCACGCGAGGAAGATGATCCAGAGCGGCCAGTCCGCGACCTCCGAGGTCTGGTCCCAGCCGAAGCGCACGAAGTCGATGCCGTGCCACACGAAGAACGCGCCGAAGCCGATCACGACGAGGCGGACGACGACGGCGAGCGCCTGCGTCGCGCGGGGTCCGAGATCCGGCAGGAGGTCGACGGTGAAGTGGGTCCCGCGGCGCAGCGCGACCATCGACCCGACCATCACCATCCAGACCAGCACGAAGCGCGCGCCCTCTTCGGTCCACATGGGCGTCTCGATGTCCGGCACGAGGCGCGCGAACACCTGGACCGACACGGGGACGAGCAGCACGAGCAGCAGCAGGCCGCCGAGCGCGGCGACGATGCGATCGAGCAGGACGAGCGCGCGAGCCATCGGGCTTCCGTTCATGCGTCGGTGCCGGCCGGCGCGCACATCACAGCGACCGGATGCGGTTGTAGATCGCCTCGGCGCCGACCTGCTTCACGTAGGTCTCCGCGATCGGCCGGACGAGCGCCTCGGCCTTCGCGCGATCGGTGAACGTCACGAGCTTCACGCGCCCGGACTTCGCCATCGCGGCCAGCCGCACGGCGTCTTCGTCGACCTCGGTCTTCCGGGCGAACCCGGCGGCCTCGCGTCCGGCGCGCAGCACGGCGTCCTGCACCTTCGGCGGCAGCTTGCGGAACGTCTTCCCGGAGAAGCACAGCGGACGCACCGTGACGTTGTGGCTCGTCAGCGCGACGTGCGGCGCGACCTCGTAGAACTTCATCTGCTCGATGCCGGCGGCCTCGTTCTCGAGCCCGTTGATCACGCCGCTCTGGATCGCGTTGTAGACCTCCTGGTACGCGATCACGGACGGTGCCGCGCCGATGCCCTGGAAGATGCGCGTGTGGATCGGCGCGGCCTGCACCCGGAGCTTCAGGCCCTTCAGCGCGGCGAGGTTCGCGACGGGGCGATTCGCGACGATGTGGCGCACGCCGCCGCCGGCGTAGCCCAGCACCATCACGTCGGCGCGGCGCGCGATCTCGTCGGCGATCGGCTTCAGCGCATCGGCGGCCAGCGCGCGTTCCCAGTGGGCGACGTCGCGGAACAGGAAGGGCAGGTCCATGAGCGGCGCGGTGCGGGCAAACGTCGCCATGTGCGCCGGCGACACGATGCCGGCGTCGACCGAGATGCCCTGGTTCATGTAGATGAAGTAGTCCTTGTCCGCGCCGAGCTCGCCGTTGGGGTGGACGGCCGTCGCGACCGGCTGGCCGGCGTACTGCGTCACCAGCTCGAAGAAGCGCCGCATCGTCCGCGTGTAGACGTGCTCGTTGCCGAGATTCGACGCGCCCCGCAGGGCGAGACCGTCGGCGGCGGCGGATCCGGCGAAGGCCAGCGCGGCGGCGCTGCCCAGGAAGTGTCTGCGGTTCATCGTGATGTCCCCGGCTCGGTGGATGCGGCGGCGCATGGTGCTCACGACAGGGGCGTTTCGTCCACATCCGCGAGAGGTTCGAGGATCGCGTCGTCGATGCGGCTTGCGGCCGGCACGGAGGAGATCGCCAGGCGACGCCATCGATCTCGATGCCGCCGGCGAGCCGCCCCTGGTCGCCCGCCGGCGAGAAAGAGAAAGGGCGCCCGAGGGCGCCCTTGTCACGACACGCCGCGCGGCCGGCGGCGTCAGTGCGTCGACGTGTCCACTATGCCGAAGCCAGTCACGGCTTCGTCGCGGTCGCGGCCGGCTTCGATGCGTCGACCGGCTTCACCACCTCGGGTGCCGGTTTCGGCGCCTCGGCGGGCTTCGCGGGTTCGGGCGGCTTCGGCGGCGGCGCCTGCACCGTGATCTTGCCGCCGTCGGCAAGGCTCGCGGGCGGGCCCACGGCGACGGGCGTGCCTTCGTTCAGACCGGCCGCGACGCGGACCACCTTGCCGTCCGTGCCGGCGACCGTGATCGGCGTGTAGTGAATGTGGCTGTCGGCATCGACGACGGCGACGAAGGGTTTCTTGTCGCGCGTGACGAGCGCACCGGACGGGACCTCGATGTAACTCGTCGCGGGAATCATGATCGCGACGTTCACGAAGCTGCCGGGCAGGAAGCTGCCGTCGGCGTTCGCGAACTCGATCTCGACGCGGCGGGTGCGGGTGCGGGCATCGAGCTCGCCGGACACGCGGGTGATCTTCCCGGCGACCTTCCGCTCGGGCGCCGCGGCATCGATGATCTCGGCGTCGAGGCCGGGCTTCACGTTCGGTGCGTCGCCCTGCTCGGCGAAGACGGTGACCTTCAGGCGCGACACATCGGAGATGGTCACGATGGGCTGAGCCGTCAGCTGGTTGGTCGACGCGTTCTGCACGAGCGCACCGGGGTCGACGAAGCGGTTCGTGATGACGCCGGCGAACGGCGCCTTCACGACGCGATACGCGCCCTGCGTGCGCAGCTCGCCGATCTGCGCCTGCGCGACCCGGACGTCGTTCTCGGCGTTGTCGAGCGCCTGCTGCGAGAAGAACCCCTGCCGCGTGAGCTCGCGCGCCCGGCGGGCGAGCGCGCGCTTGTTCTCGAGACCGGCCGCGATCGTCGCGATCTGCGCCTCGATCTCCGGCGCCTGGATCTCGCTGATCAGCTGCCCCGCCTTCACGACATCGCCGACGTCGACGGTGATGCGCGACAGGTAGCCGCTGACCTTGCTGTAGAGCGTCGTCGTCTGGAGCGGCTGGGCCTCGCCCACGAGCGTGAGCCTGCGGATGCTCGGCCCGAGCGCCGCCTTCACGACGGCGAGCGACGGACCGGCCGCGAGCTGCTCGGCCTTCTCCTTCGCCTGCGCGGCCTCGAGGGTCTCGCGCCCTTTCCAGAATTTCCAGACGGCGCCGCCCGCGACGGCGATCAGGACGAACCCGACGATGTAGAAGACGACGAAGGAGCGTTGTGACTGGGTCTGCTGCATTTTCTCTGTGACTCCCTAGACGGCGTCGCCGCCGGCTTCGCGGGCGAACCGCTCGTCGAGCAGGTGGAGCGTCGGCATCCGTCGACGCATCAGCGAATAGACCACCGGGACGACGAACAGCGTCGAGATCGTGGCGAGGATCAGCCCGCCGATGACGGCCGTACCGAGCGGGGCGTTCTGTTCTCCGCCCTCGCCGAGGCCCATGGCCATCGGGACCATGCCGATGATCATCGCGAGCGCCGTCATCAGGACGGGGCGCAGGCGGGTGCGGCCGGCCTCGATCGCGGCGTCGACGACATTCACGTCCGGGTGGGCGACGCGGTAGTCGTTCGCGAAGCTGACGACGAGGATGGAGTTCGACACGCCGATGCCGACGGCCATGATGGCGCCCATCATCGACATCACGTTGAGCGTCGTGCCGGTGATCGCGAGCATCCAGAGGATGCCGATCAGCGCGCCCGGCACGGCCATCATGATGATGAAGGGGTCGGTCCAGGACTGGAACAGCACGACCAGCAGCGCGTAGACGAGGATGACCGCCAGGATCAGCCCGAGGCCGAGGCTCTCGAACGAGGACATCATCACCTCGTACTGGCCGCGGATGTTGATCTTGGCCGTCTTCGGGAAGTCCTTCTCGGCGGTGATCGCCTGGATCTTCTTCTGGATGTCGCGGACCGTGCTGCCGAGGTCGCGACCGTCGACGTTCGCGGCGATGTCGATCACGCGCTGCACCGTGTAGTGCGACACCGACTGGTAGCTCGCCTCCGGCTTGATCGTCGCGAGATTGCCGAGCGACACGACCGTCGCACCGGGCACGTCGCCGAGGCGGCGTTCGCGCGCGGGCGTCGCGAGCGGTGTGAGCACCGGCGTGATCGGCGTGGCCATCAGGGCCTCGACGCTCGCGAGGCGCTCCGGCGGCGTCTGCACCGACACCGTGTAGTTCACCCCATTCGCATTCAGGAAGTACGACGGCGCGATGATCGTCGACGACGACAGCGACACGAGGGCGCTCGTCGAGACGTCGCGCTGCGTGAGGCCCATCCGGGCGGCGCGCATGCGGTCGACGTCGACCTTCAGCGCCGGGTAGTTCAGCACCTGCATCTGGCGGACGTCGACGGCGCCGGAGGTCTCCTCGATGGCGCGCTTCACCCGCGACGCGTAGCCCTGCGCGCGCTCGAAGTTGGCATCCTGGACCTGGATGTCGATCGGGGCGGGCAGGCCGAAGTTGAGCACCTGCGTGACGATGTCCGCGTTCTGGAAGTAGAAGTCCGAGCCCGGGTACTTCGGCGGCAGCTTCGCGCGGATCTCGCGCATGTACTCGGCGACGGGCCGGTGCGGCTTCTTCAGCAGGATCAGGATCTCGGCGTCCATCCCGCTGATGTTGTCGGTCGGCACCATCGCGAGGTTGAAGAACAGCGGGATCCCGACCATGTCGTTGATCCGGTCGATCTCGGCCTCGGGGATGATGCGGCGGATGTCCTCCTGGACGGCCAGGACCTGCTTCTCGGTCTCCTCGATGCGGGTGCCGATCGGGGCGCGGTAGTGCAGCTTCATGATCCCGACGTCGGGCGTCGGGAAGAAGTCGGTGCCGACGACCTTCGTCAGCGCGAGGCTCACGCCGCCGAACGCGATCACCACGACGATCATGAACGCCCGATGGTGCATGACCATCGTGAGGATGCTGCCGTAGAAGTTCGTGAGGCCGTCGAGCATGCGGTCGCGGGCTGCATTGAAGCGGCCGGCGAATCCGGGGGCAGGCTTCTCGTGGTCGACGTGCTCGTGGACCAGCAGCAGGCGCGACAGCATCGGCACGAGCGTGAACGACAGGATGTACGACGCGAGCAGCGAGAAGACCACGGCGAGCGCGAGCGGCACGAACAGGAACTTCGAGGCGCCGTACAGGAACGACACCGGGAAGAACACGATGCAGATCGCGAGCGTCGCCATCGTCCGGGGCAGCGCGACCTCGCGCGAGCCCTCGATGATCGCGACGGTCAGCGGCTGGCCGAGCGAGCGGTGGCGGTGGATGTTCTCGACGGCGACCGTCGCGTCGTCCACCAGGATGCCGGTGGCGAGGGCGAGGCCGCCGAGCGTCATCAGGTTGATCGTGTTGCCGGTCATGTAGAGGCAGATCACGCCGGCGAACATCGCGCACGGGATCGACGTGATGACGACGATCGTGTTCCGCCAGCTGCCGAGGAACAGCAGGATCATCAGCGACACGAGCAGCGAGGCGAGCACGGCCTCGGACGTCACGTTGCGGATGGCGGCGCGCACGAACTGCGACTGGTCGAAGTCGAGCGTGATGTCCATCGCGTCGAGGCCTGCCGCGCGGGCGCCGGCGCGGATGTCCTCGAGAATCGAGCGGACGCCGTCGACGACCTTCAGGCTGGACGCGTCGGCGTGCTTCAGGATCGTGAGGTACGTCGCGCGACGACCGTCGACGTGGACGATGTTGCTCTGGACCGCGAAGCCGTCTTCCACCTTCGCGACGTCGCCGATGACCGTCGGGACGCGCCCGGCCACCTTCAGCGGCAGGCGGTTGAACTCGTCCACCGTCGCGGGGCTCGAGTTCATCATCACGTTGTAGTCGATCGTGCCGATGCGCGCCGTGCCCGACGGGATCAGCACGTTGTAGTTCTGGAGCGCCTGCACGACGTCGTTGGGCGAGACGCCCTTCGCGGTCATGCGGGTGGGGTCGAGGTCGACCGAGATCTGGCGGAGCCTGCCGCCGAACGGCGCCGGGACCTGCAGGCCGGGAATCGTGAACAGCTTCACGCGGACGAAGTTGAACGCGTGGTCGAACATCTTCCCTTCGGGCAGCGTCTTGCTGGCGAAGGTCATGTTCACGATCGGCACGGTGGCCGGGCTGTACTGGATGATGACCGGCGGCGAGATGCCCGGCGGGAGGATCCGCAGGATGGTGCCGTTGATGGCGTTGATCTGCGCGATGGCCGCGCCGATGTCCATGCCCGGGTGGAAGAACACCTTCACGAGACCGACGCCCGGGATCGAATTGGATTCGATCCGCTCGATGCCCGCGACGGTCGTGGAGTAAGCGCGCTCGGAGATGATGACGACGCGTCGCTCCATCTCTTCGGCGGAGAGACCGCTGTACTGCCAGCCGACGAACACGACCGGGATGTCGATCTTCGGGAAGAAGTCGACGATCATCCGGGTGGCAGCGAGCGCGCCGAGCAGCAGCACGAGAAGCGAAAGCACGGCCACCGTGTACGGCCGGCGCAGCGCCAGCCGCACGAGTTCCATCATGGAACCGACTCCTTACTGTTGGTCACGATCTCCGTGACGCCGTCGCGATTGTTGTTCGGGATCTGCGCGGATTGCCCGCGTCGCGAGACGAGCCCGGATGATAGCCGCACGAGCGCGGCGGCGTCATCCGGCAACCGCGTCGGGCGCGCATCGGCAGCGCATCGCGCCACCGGCTCCGGCGCATCAGACCGCGGGTCGCGTCTTGCGCCAGTCCTCGAGGGTGACCGTGCCGCCGTCCTGCCCCTGCACGAAGATCTTCCCGTCCTTCGCGCGGACGAAGAACACGGCCCAGACCTTCGCGACGGTCTGCGGATCCTCGTAGAAGGTGACGGCCCAGTGCTTCACGCCCTTCAGGTCGCGGCCGCCGATGAGCGTGCCGCCGGTGGGCTTGCCGTCGGTGCGCGTCTTGGCCGCCTCCCGGCGGGACTCCTGCCACGCTGCCACTTCGGGCAGTTCGAGCACGAGCTGCTTCGCCTTCTGCATGTCGACGGCGCCGGACTGCGGCGCGGCCGCGGCGTCCTTCGGCTTCGGTGCGTCGGCGGCAGACGCCGCCAGGGAGACGCCGAGCGCGGCGACGAGGAGGACACGGAGGGACAGGGAACGGAAGTTCATGGCGGTCGCGGGAATCCGGTCGGATGTCGAAAGGGTCCGCAGGATACCGCGCGGCTCCGGCTCGGAAAACGGTGGACGCATTTCCTCGTCCACCGCACCGCGTCGCGGTCCGCGCGGGCCGGACTCGAGGCTGCCGGTCAGGGCGCCATCTCGAAGGCGTCGGACTGCACGACCACTTCGGCGGCGGTGTCGCGATGGACCGTCAGCCAGTCGACCTTCCAGGTCCCGGGGATGCCGATCTGCACGTCGGGCACGAAGTACGTCGCGAAACCCCGCGTCGTGAATCCGTAGGGGCCGAACGTGCGGACGTGCCCGCGCGGATCCGTGATGCGCACCTTGTACATCAGCAGGACGCGGCCGTTGCCGTCGGTGAATTCGCGGGGGTTCGGCCCCTGGTACCACGTGCCGAAATTGTGTTTGCCGCCGCCGAACGCGTTCAGTTTCACGAGCTCGTCGAGCGACCAGCGGGTGCCGGGCCGAACGACCCGCAGGACTTCGGCGTAGTCGGGCTGGTTGCCGTCGTAGAGGCCGACGTGGGCGGGGGGCGCGTCGTCCGCGCGAAGTCCGGACGAGGCAAGGGCAAGCAGCAACAGCAGGATGAATCGCATGGGCACTCCGGTGAGGTCAGGGCCCCGCGATGTTGCCGGGTCGATCCGCGCTGCGCCACCCCGGGCCGGACGGATCAGGGTGGGCCGTTTGCCGGTGCGGCCGCGGCGTGCGCCGACGACGGCGGGCGGAACGCAGTCCCGCCGACGGCGGTGCGGCTACGGCCTGTCAACACTACGGATGCTTCGGGACCATGATCGGCGTGCCCATCGTGTCCTTCTTCACCTTCTTCGCCGCCTTCTTCTCCTTCGGCGACAACACCGCTTCCTTCTTCGTTTCCTTGTTGCTCTGGCGGACCTTGCCCATGACGATGCTTCCTGTGACGTACCACTCGGATGGCTCCGCGCGATCGGGCCGCGGAGGACAGGGACGTCTGCGGTGCGAACGTCGCATCGCGACCGTCCGGAGCGTACCCCGTGTCACGCCTGCTCACTGTGCTTTCGGCAACACACGGGACGTCGCAGCAACGACGGCGTCGCGCGGCAGCGGACCATCGTGCGACTACAGCCCCAGCGAATCCCACATCGAATCGACGCGCCGCTTCACGTCGGGATCCATCGAGATCGGCGTGCCCCATTCGCGATTCGTCTCGCCGGGCCACTTGTTCGTCGCGTCGATGCCCATCTTCGAACCGAGGCCGGAGACCGGGCTCGCGAAGTCGAGATAGTCGATCGGGGTGTTGTCGACGAGCAGCGTGTCGCGCGACGGATCGACGCGCGTCGTAAGCGCCCAGATCACCTCCTTCCAGTCGCGGACGTTCACGTCGTCGTCCGTCACGATGATGAACTTCGTGTACATGAACTGCCGCAGGAAGGACCACACGCCGAACATCACGCGCTTCGCGTGCCCCGGGTACTGCTTGCGCATCGACACGACGGCCATGCGGTACGAGCAACCCTCGGGCGGCAGGTAGAAGTCGGCGATCTCGGGGAACTGCTTCACGAGCAGCGGCACGAACACCTCGTTCAGCGCGACGCCCAGGATCGCCGGCTCGTCCGGCGGCTTGCCGGTGTACGTCGAGTGGTAGACCGGATCGCGCCGCATCGTGATGCGGTCGATCGTGAACACGGGGAAATGCTCCTGCTCGTTGTAGTAGCCGGTGTGATCGCCGAACGGCCCTTCGAGCGCCGTCTCGCCGGGCGCGATGTGGCCTTCGAGCACGATCTCGGCGGATGCCGGCACCTGGAGATCGCTGCCGAGGCACTTCACGAGTTCGGTCTTCGCGCCGCGCAGCAGGCCGGCGAACTGGTACTCCGACAGCGAATCCGGCACGGGCGTGACGGCCCCGAGAATCGTCGCGGGGTCGGCGCCGAGCGCGACCGCCACGGGGAACGGCACGCCCGGATTCGCCTGCACGTGCTCGCGGAAATCGAGCGCGCCGCCGCGATGCGCGAGCCACCGCATGATCAGCTTGTTGCGCCCGATCACCTGCTGGCGATAGATGCCGAGGTTCTGTCGCGGCTTGTGCGGACCGCGCGTGACCGTGAGCCCCCACGTGACGAGCGGCGCGGCGTCGCCCGGCCAGCACTTCTGCACCGGGATGCGCGCGAGGTCGACGTCGGCGCCCTCCCACACGATCTGCTGGCACGGCGCCGACGACACGATCTTCGGCGCCATGTTCATCACCTGCTTCAGCACCGGGAGCTTGTCCCAGGCGTCCTTCAGGCCCTTCGGCGGCTCGGGTTCCTTGAGGTACGCGAGCAGCTTGCCCACCTCGCGCAGCGCCTCGACGGAATCCTCGCCCATGCCGAGCGCGACGCGTCGCGGCGTGCCGAAGAGATTCGCGAGCACCGGCATCGAATGGCCGACGGGGTTCTCGAACAGGATCGCGGGGCCCTGCGCGCGCAGCACGCGATCGCAGATCTCCGTCATTTCGAGATTCGTCGAAACGGGTGCGCGGACGCGCTTCAGCTCACCGAGCTTTTCGAGTTGTGCGATGAAGTCGCGGAGGTCGTGGTAGCGCATCGTTCAGGCGTTGGGCGTTGGGCGTTGGGCGTTGGGCGTTGGGCGTTGGGCGTTGGGCGTTGGGCGTTGGGCAGATCACAGCACCGGATTCAGGCCGCCGTCCATCGGGACGATCGCGCCGGTGACGTACGCCGCGCGATCGGACGCGAGGAACAGCGCGACCTGCGCGATGTCGTCGTCGGTCGCGTAGCGGCCGAGCGGCACGCGGGACTGGCCCTGCCGCAGGAGTTCGTCCTCGCTGACGCCTCGCACCTGCGATTCGAGCTTCAGCGCGTCGCGCAGGCGTTCGCCCATCGTCGCGCCGGGGTTGATCGCGTTGACGCGCACGCCCTTCGGACCGTAGACGTTGGCGAGGCCGACGCTCGCGAGCATCAGCGCAGCGTTCGCCGCGCCGCCGGGCAGGTGGATCGGCGTCGCGACCTTGCCGCCCATGCCGACGATGTTCACGATCGATCCACCACCCTTGCCGACGATCGACGGCAGCAGCGCGTCCATCGCGTGGATGTAGGTGAAGTACTTCGCCTGCATGGCGGCGTGCCACGCGGACGCGTCGAGCTCGTCCGGCAGGTAGCGCTTCGCGGCACCCGCCGAGTTCACGAGGATGTCGACGGCGCCGAAGTGCTCGGCGACCTCGTCGGCCATGCGCTTCGCGTCTTCCGGCCGCGTGAGGTCGGCGCAGACGATCGCGGGCGGGTAGTCGCCGGCGGAATGCAGCCGCGCCGCCGCGTGTTCCAGCCGCAGCGGGTCGCGCGACACGAGGACGACCTTCGCGCCCTCCTCCAGGAAGGCCGCCGCACACGCGAAGCCGATCCCGCGGCTCGCGCCGGTCACCACCACCACCTTGTCGGTCAGCCCAAGTTCCAAAATGCATCCCCTCGAAACACGGTGTCGGCCACGATGCCCGCGAACACGGCACCACCGACACGATTGTTGTGCAGGAAGGCGCGGAAGCACGCCTCCGGTTCGCGGCCGCGGATGCTCCACACCTGCCGCGCGATCATCACGGCCGTCGCGACCAGCCCCGCGAAATACCAGACCCCGAGCCCCGCCTGCCGGCCGCACCACGCCATCAGCAGGACGAACGCCACGTGGAACAGCGCGACGGCCGCGAGATCGAATCGTCCGAACAGCAGCGCCGACGTGCGGATGCCGATCTTCACGTCGTCGGCGCGGTCGACCATCGCGTACTCGGTGTCGTAGGCGATGGTCCAGAGGACGTTCGCCGCGAGCAGCCACCACGCGAGCGCCGGCACCGTGCCGGTGAGCGCCGCGAACGCCATCGGGATCCCGAAGCCGAACGCGATGCCGAGGTACGCCTGCGGGATCGCGAAGAAGCGCTTGAAGAACGGGTACGACGCCGCGAGGAACAGCGCCGGCACCGACAGCGCGATCACGAGTCCGTCGAGCGGCAGGATCAGCAGGAATGCCAGCAGCGACAGCACGCCCGCGACCGCGAGGGCCTCGCGCGTCGAGATCGCGCGTGCGGCGAGCGGCCGGTGCTTCGTGCGCGCGACGTGCGGATCGAAGTCGCGGTCGGCGTAGTCGTTCATCGCGCAGCCGGCCGAACGCATGAGCAGCGTGCCGACCATGAAGATCAGGACGACGGTCCAGTCGGGGCGGCCGTCGCCCGCGATCCACAGTGCCCACAGCGTCGGCCACGCGAGCAGCAGCGTGCCGATCGGCTTGTCGAGGCGGGTGAGCCGGCCGTACAGCGCGAGGCGATCGCGCCAGGGCAGCGG
>CAUJJX010000304.1 GCA_963205165.1 Pseudomonadota bacterium
ACCTCGATCACGGGCGCGTCGACATCGCGCAATCGCAGCGGGATCTGGCCGATCGTGCGGATGTTCTGCGTGACGTCCTCGCCGGTCTCGCCATCGCCACGGGTCGCCGCCTGCACGAGCACGCCGGATTCGTAGCGGAGGTTGATCGCGAGCCCGTCGAACTTCAGCTCGGCGGCGTACTCGACGGGCGGGTCATCGGCGGTCAGTCCGAGGTCGCGCCGGACCTTCGCATCGAACGCGATCGCGCCGGCCTCGGTCGTGTCGGTCTCGGTGCGGATGGAGAGCATCGGCACGCGATGCCGCACCGGTGCGAATGACTGGAGCGGCGTGCCGCCCACGCGGAGCGTCGGCGAATCCGCCGTACGGAGTTCGGGATGCGCCGCCTCGATCGCCTGCAGTTCGCGGAACAGCCGGTCGTATTCGGCGTCCGGAATCCCGGGGGCGTCTTCGACGTAGTAGAGATATCCGTGATGGGCCAGTTCGCGCCGCAGCGTTGCAGCGCGCGCAGCCACCTCGGACGGCACCGCCATCAGGAGAAGAGGCGCATCGCCAGCGGGCTGCCCGCCGGGATCCCTGCGTTCTCCATCGCGACGTAGACGCCAGCGAGATGCCGCCGGATCGCGTCGAGGCCCTTGTCGTTCAGGGGCTGGCGGTTGTCGTCGACGATGATCCCGTCGAGCGTCGTCGCGAACTTCTTCGTGATCTGCACCATCCGGTCGAAGCTGGACACCGCCCCGCTCGCCCGCGGGACGTCGAGCAGGAACGTGATGCCGGTCGTCGACAGGTTGCGCATGCTGTCCGGGAAGAACGGCTCGGCATCCTGGTTGTCGAGCGTGAACTGCGGCACGCCGTCGGCGTCCTCGAAGTGGAACTGCCCGTCGGCCTTCAGTTGCAGGCCCGAGCTTTCGGCCAGCGCGCGGATCGTCGTGCCCTGGAACTGCTGGCCCGTGCGCGCCACGACCGACAGGCCGATGGCGATGTCGACGTCGCCGCAGAAGGTATCGAGTTCGCGGGCCCGTGCCTCGATCGCGTCGAGGTCCGGCAGCCGGGACGTCGCGCCGATGCCGTCGGCCGCACCCTGCACGGCTGCCACGAACGTTTCGAGATCCTCGCGCGTCGCGATCGCCTGGCGGTCGGCGATCAGCATGCCCACGCGGATCTGGTCGAAGCGGTCCGGTGCCGTCTCGTCGAGCGCGACCCACTGTCCGGCGCGATCGTCGAAGCCGGCGATGCGGATCGGCCGGATCACCGCGGCGAGCGACTCGACGATGTGGCGCAGCGCCGCCTCGTCGAGCGGCTGCGCGGCCGCCACCACGACATCGCAGTCGACGGTGGGCTCGTCGCCCGCGGCACGCGGCACGGCACGCGTGGACTCGGGTGCCGCGCGCACCGGCTGCGGTTCCGGATCGGAATCGTTGATGCCGTCGTGGTCGCGCCGGAATTCGGCGTCGACGCGGGGCGGTGTCGACGTCGAGGTCCCGATGGACGCGCCCGGGTCGATCCGGTCGAACAGGACGTCGGCGGGCGGTTGTTCGAAGGCCTGCTCGGAGCGCTTGCGGTGACTGCGCTCCTGCAACCAGTTGTAGGCGACGACACCGGCAATCACGACGGCACCGAGGATCAGCAGACTGACTTGTAGTTGGCTCATGAGTAGGACCGATCGGATGCCCGGAGGATACAACGCCACTGCGCCGCGGACATCACGCCGCGCGCTCGTCCTGAAGCCGCATGGCCTCGTCGACGTCGACGGCCACGATGCGCGACACGCCCAGCTCGCGCATGGTGACGCCGATCAGCTGCTCGGCCATCTCCATCGTGATCTTGTTGTGGCTGATGAAAATGAACTGCGTGTGATCCGACATCTTCTTGACCAGTTCGCAGAACCGCCCGGTGTTGGAATCGTCGAGCGGCGCGTCGACCTCGTCGAGCAGGCAGAACGGCGCCGGGTTCAGCTTGAAGAGCGCGAAGACCAGCGACACCGCCGTCAGCGCCTTCTCGCCGCCGGACAGCAGCTGGATCGACGCGTTCTTCTTGCCGGGTGGGCGCGCGATGATCTGCACGCCGCTGTCGAGGATCTCGTCGCCGGTCATGACGAGCTTCGCCTCGCCGCCGCCGAAGAGCTGCGGGAACATCTGCTGCAGGTTCGTGTTGACCTGGTTGAACGTGCCCTGGAGCCGCTCGCGCATCTCGCGATCGATGCGGCGGATCGCGTCTTCCAGCGTGTTGACCGCCTCGGTCAGGTCGGCCGACTGCGCGTCGAGGAAGCCCTTCCGCTCACTCGACTTCGCCAGCTCGTCGAGCGCCGCGAGGTTCACGGCGCCGAGTGCTTCGAGATCGGCCTGGAGCCGCGTGATCTCGGACTGCAGCGCATTGGGCCGCGGCGGCTTCTCGACGGCCGCGAGCGCCGCGATGTCGGCACCGGCCTCGGTCAGCTGCTGGAGGAAACCCTCCTCGGCGAGCCGCGCCTCCTGTTCCTTCAGCCGGAGCTCGCCGATGCGCTCCCGCAGCGGATCGAGCCGGCGTTCGAGCGACACGCGTTCCTCGTCGGCGGCCCGAAGCGCGCGCTCGGCCTCGGCGAGATCGTCGCGGCGGGCGGCGAGCGCGAGTTCGCGTTCCTGCTTTGTGCCGAGCACCGTCGACATCTCTTCCGCAACCGGTTCGTCCTCGAAGCTCGCCACCTCGGCCTCGGCCGCATCGAGCCCGAGACGCGCCGCCGCGAGGCGCTCGGTCAGCGTCTGGAGCGAACGCTTCAATTCCTCGATGCGCGCATCGAGCGACCGCTCGGCGAACCGGGCTTCCTGCGCGCCACGTTCCGACTGCCCGGCCCGTTCGCGGGTCTGCGCGAGCGCGGATTCCGCCTCGCGATGGCGCGTCTGCGCGAGGCCGGCTTCCTCGCCGACACGGGCGAGCGTGTCTTCGGCTTCCTCGACGGCCATCGCGGCCTCGGCCTCGGATTCGCGCTCGCGCGCCTCGTCGCCGGCGATGTCGTGGAGTTCGTCCTCGATCTGCTCGCGGCGCAGCCGGGCACGTTCGAGCGCCTGGGCGCCCTTCACTTCCTCGAGTTCGATGGCGTGGCGGCGCTGCGACATCGAGCCGACCTGATTGCGCAGGCGGTCGACGTCCGAGCGGCGCTCGCGGAGTTCGGCTTCGGTGTCGGCGACGCGTTCGCGCTGCGCGGCCAGTTCCGCCTCGACCCCGGGGATCTCGGCCTCGAGCCGTTCGATCTCCTGCTTGCGTTCGAGGAGCCCGTGGATCTCGGAGTCCGGTGCGTGGAAACCAAGCCCGTGCGCCGTGAACAGATGCCCTTCGCGGCAGACGACGGCCTGGCCCGGTGGCAGCGATGCCGCGATCAGCAAGGCGTCGGCGGCGCTCTCGACGGCGAAGATGCCGCCGAGCCATTCGCGCAGGGCACCGCCGATCGACGGGTCGTCGCACGTCACGCAGGATTCCAGCGATTCGCAGCCGGCCGGAACGTCGACGGTCGCGGCCGTGGCGTCGGCCGGCTGATAGAGCGCGAGCTTGCCGGGCGGCGACGCGCCGAACCAGTCGGTGAGCCGCGCGGGGTCGTCCATCGCGACGGCATTCAGGCGCTCGCGGAGCACGGCCTCGACGGCATCTTCCCAGCCGGCACGGACGTGGAGCTTTTCCCAGAGGCGTGTGCGGCCGGCGAGCCCGTGCTGGCCGAGCCACGCGGCCATCTGCTCGCTCGCCCCGACGCGCTGCTGCAACGCGACGAGGGCGTGGCGACGGGCTTCGAGCGCCGCAAGCGTCTGGCGCGACGATTCGACGGCCCGCGAGCATTCGCGCATCCGGTCTTCGAGCACCGGGATCGCCTCGGCGGCGCCGGCCTGTCGCTCGCGCGCCATCGCGAGTTCTTCGTCGAGGCCTTCGCGCTCGGCGCGCAGTGTCTCCATCGCCCCGGCGTCCGGCAGGACGATCGCGGCGAACTCGCCATCGAGCCGTTCGCGTCGCGTCCGGAGCTGCCCGAGGACGCGCATCGCCTGATCGCGCCGCGTGCTGGCGACGTCGCGTGCGCGCTGCGCTTCGGCGACGGCCTGCCGCGTGCGGTCGACTTCCGTCCGGGCGTCGCGCCACCGCGTCTCGGCGAGCGGCAGGTCCTCGCGGGCCGCCTGGGCGCGCGCATCGCGTTCCTCGGCCTCGGCGGCCGCGAGCCAGCGCTGCTCTTCCGCGGCGGCAAGTGCCGCCTGGACGTCGGACTGCCGGGTCGTCTCGCGGGTGATCTGCTCGTCGAGTTCGCGCCGACGGCTCTCGGCCCGCTGGCGGCTCTGCCGCAGGAACTGCAGCTGCTGCTCGACGCGCGCCAGTTCGGCGTTCGCTTCATAGAGGACACCCTGCGCCGTGTGGACGGCGTCGCCGGCAGCGTAGTGGGCGGACCGCAGCGATTCGGTGCGGCTCTCCACCTCGCGCAACGACGTCGTCGTGCGCTCGAGTTCGAGGCCGAGTTTCTCGACCTCGCCGGACAGCCGGATGCGCTGCGCCGCCGCGTCGCGGTTGCGGACGCTCCAGAGCAGATGCTGGTTCGAGCGGATGTCGGTCTCGAGCGTGCGATAGCGCTCGGCCGCGACGGCCTGCTCCTCGAGGTGCGTGATCTGGCTGCCGAGTTCGCGGCGGATGTCCTCGACGCGCAGCAGGTTCTCGCGGGTGCCTTCGAGCCGCCCCTCGGTCTCGCGGCGGCGCTCGCGGTATTTCGAGACCCCCGCGGCTTCCTCCAGGAAGACGCGCAGCTCTTCCGGCTTCGCATCGACGATGCGGGAGATCATCCCCTGCTCGATGATCGCGTAGGCCCGGGCGCCCAGGCCGGTGCCGAGGAACAGGTCGCTCACGTCGCGGCGACGGACGGGGATGTTGTTGATGTAGTAGCTGGAGTCGCCGTGCCGTTCGAGCACGCGCTTGATGGCGATCTCGCCGTACTGCGACCAGGCGCCGGCCGCCTTGCCGAGGCTGTTGTCGAACACGAGTTCGACGCTGGCCCGGTTGGCGGGCTTGCGGTCGCCGGAGCCGTTGAAGATGACGTCCTGCATGGTCTCGCCGCGCAGATGCTTGGCGGAAGACTCGCCGAGCACCCAGCGCACGGCGTCGATCACGTTGGACTTGCCGCAGCCGTTCGGACCGACGACGCCGACGAGCTGCCCGGGCAGGGCCACGTGGGTCGGGTCGACGAACGACTTGAAGCCGGCGAGCTTGATGTGGGTAAGGCGCACTCGGAGAACCCCACGGGAAGACGATGGACGGTGAACCTCGGGTCGCGACCCGGCCGCACAGTACCTCGTCGCGAAAAAACAACCGCCTGTCGGGATGAGCGTGACAGGCGGTTCGGTGGCGCGAAATTGTAACCGATCGGCCCCGTCCGCCCGCCCTCGCCGGGCACCCGTGTCCGGACGTGCGGGGCACCCGTGTTCGTACGCCCGGGGCACCCGTGTTCATACGAGTAGGCGCTCCGCATGCGTCGGGGAAAAATGGCGGTGTGGGTCGACGCACTGATCGGCCCGGAGCCACCGCGTGATCGCCCGGACGACGTATCCGTAATGGCCGCGTGGCTTCCTGGAACACCCGAAGGCCGAGGAGACGAAACCCATGAATGCCACGCTGGCAGCTGCCGCGCCGACCCCCATCCGACCGTACGCGATCGCGGCGGCGTCGATGGACGCCCACACCCTGGCCACCCTGCTGCATCTCGATCCCGACCCGGATCCCGTGCTGCACCAGACGGCCTTCGCGACCCGGCACGTCCGCGAAAAGGAGACGCTGATCCGGGCCGGCGACGAATGCCGCAATCTCTACGTCGTGCGCTCGGGATTCTTCCGGTCGTCGTACCTCGACCGCTCGGGCAGCATCCAGGGCCTCGGATTCCCGATGACCGGCGACACGCTCGGCGCCGACGGTCTCGCGACCGGCCGCCACACGGCCGAAGCCGTCGCCCTCGACTGCAGCGAGGTCGTCGTGATCCCGGTGGCGCGGCTCACGGCGCTGTCCCGCTCGCACGCGGCGCTCGCGACGCTGTTCTACCGGCTCATCAGCCGCGAGATCGTGCGCGACCAGTGTTCGCTGTTCCTGCTCGGATCTCTCGGTGCCGAGGCGCGGGTCGCCGCGTTCCTCCTCGATCTCTCCGACCGCTTCTGCGCGCTCGGCTATTCGCGGACGATGTTCAACCTGCGGATGACCCGCCAGGACATCGGCAACTACCTCGGACTCAAGATCGAGACGGTGAGCCGGATCCTGTCGGGCCTCGCACAGCAGGGGCTCATCAGCGTCCACCACCGCGCCGTCGAGATTCTCGATCCGGCCGCACTCCGGCTCGCCGTGGAGGACGCGGCCCGCCGGACCGCCCCCCGGGCCGGCTGACCGGACGCCGCCCGATGGGGTCCGTGAGCCGTCGTCCGCTCGACATCCTGCGGTCGGAGCACGCCTCCATCCGCGTGGTCATCGATACGCTGCGGCGTTCGGCCACCACGTACGAACAACGCGGCGCGGACACCGACGCCGTGCGCCCCGCATCGGTCCTCGCGTACCTCGACGCCTTCTGCACCCGCGTCCACAGCCCGAAGGAAGACGGTCCGTTCTGCCTTCGCATGCTCAGGCGTGCCCCGGTCGCCTGGCCCGTCGTCGCCGGGTCCCGACTCGACAGCTTCGCGCTGCACAGGACGATCACCTCGCTGGAGCAGCGACTCATCGATGATCCCGACGCGCAGGCCGTCGCCGCGGCGATCTCCGAGTTCACGGCCCAGTGCCTCCGGCAGCTCGCCAGGCAGGAATCCGTACTGTTCCCGCTCGCACTCCGCGTGCTCATGCCGGACGACTGGCAGGAGCTCGACGCCCTGTTCGCGAGCAGCATCGACCCGCTGGCCGGCATCGACCGCACCGCCGGACTCCAGACCCTGCTGACCCGGATCGACG
>CAUJJX010000305.1 GCA_963205165.1 Pseudomonadota bacterium
CCCGGCGCGACGTCGTACTCGCCGCGCATCAGCCGGAACCGGTGATCGCCCGCGAGGTCGTCGGCGAACACGGCGTGGTCCTCGCCGGAAAGCGCGGCGGCCATCTCGTCGGCCTGGACGTGGATCTCGCAGCCGGGCACGTCGCAGATGCCGCCCGCGTGATCGAAGTGCAGATGTCCGATGAATACGACGTCGATGTCCGCCGGCACGAGGCCCAGTCGCGCAAGGTGTGACGCGAGGCGCTGGTCCTCGGTCATCTCGGGCGGGCCGTACTCGAAGACGGCCGGGTCGAACCAGCGCGCGCGGAGCGCCGGGTCCGCGACCTTCGCGTAGTCGCAGCCGACGTCGTAGAGGATGCGTCCGTTCGGCGTCTCGACGAGGTACGCGAGCACCGGTGCCTGGATGACGACGCCTGCGCCGCGATGGCGCGTCGAAAGCGACTTCTCGTAGCGCATCGTCGCCGTGAGGAGCGCCTGGAGGCGGTTGCCTTTCATCGGTGACGTCACAGAGCCTGCCGTGCGTTCGCACCGCCAGACACGGTCCGGGTGACCGGCGACGCGCGGACCGGCGACGCGTGCGGCATCCGGCGCGTCGTGGACGACGGGTGTTGCAGTCGCGGGGCGGGGCGCCTGCGCACGGTCCGCAGGACCAGTCCGCGCCGACGCGGAGGCGATGGCGCTGCGGCGGGCTCGGCGCGCATGCCCCAGCCGTGCATCACAGCCAGTCCTTCATCCGCTGCGCGTAGTCGTCCTGCCGCATCACGCGACGCATGGTCGCTTCGTCGGCGATGCCCTCGAGCGCATCGGGCGACGTGCCTTCGCGCAGCGCCCGCAGCGTGTCGTGCACGGCGCGCACCGCGGCCGCGAACGGCTGGTGTCCCTGCAGGCAGATGCGCACGCCGCGTGACGCGAGCCAGTCGCGATCGAAGAGATCCTTGCCGACGCCGCCGAGGATCAGCGGCAGCTTCACTTCGGCCGCGATCGCGTCGAGGTCGGTGCGCGTCTTCACGCCGACGATGAAGATCGCGTCGACGCCGACGTCTGCGTAGGCCTTCGCGCGAGCGATCGTGTCGGCGATGCCGGTGATCGATGGTGCGCTGGTGCGTCCGGCGATCGCGATACCCGTGTCGCGCCGTGCAGCGACGGCCGCGCGCATCTTGCCGACGCCTTCCTCGATGGACAGCAGGCGCGCCTTGCCGCCGGTACCGAAGGGCTGGGGCAGGTCGGTGTCCTCGATGGACAGCGCGGCGACGCCGGCCGTCTCGAGTTCCTCGACGGTCCGCGCGACGTTCATCGCGTTGCCGTAGCCGTGGTCGGCATCGCACAGCAGCGGCAGTTCGCCGGCGCGGCAGATGCGGCGAGCCTGCTCCGCGAATTCGGAAAGCGTCAGCACGATGATGTCCGGTGCGCCGAGCACGGTCATCGAGGCGATCGAACCGGCGAACATGCCGACCTCGAATCCGAGGTCCTCGGCGATGCGGGCAGAGACCGGGTCGAAGACGGAGCCGGGGTACACACAGGCGGAACCGGAGAGGACGGCGCGGAAACGCTCGCGGCGGGCGGACCAGCGGGACATGGGGACTCCTCGGGGCGGGGGTGCAGGGAGTGTACGGGGCGGGCGACGCCGCCGGCCGGGTCTTCGGTACCTGTCATTCATCGTCGTCCCGTCACCCCAGCGAACGCTGGGGTCCAGCAGCGGACGTCGCGACTGCCACCGCCAGACTGGATTCCAGCTTCCGCTGGAATGACGGGTGTGAGGAGTTCCGTAGATACCGCGAATCGAGTCACGGCGAGCGCTGTTCGCACGCAGCGCGGTGCGACGCCGCCCGCAGGATCTCCGGGGCTCGGCATGACTCACTCCGTCACCCCAGCGAACGCTGGGGTCCAGCAGCGGACGTCGCGACTGCCACCGCCGGACTGGATTCCAGCTTTCGCTGGAATGACGGGTGTGAGGAGTTCCGTAGATTCGCGGCGAGGCAGCTGATCTGACCCAAGTTTCCGCGTTTGTCGTGTCGGCGCCCGGCAGCCATCGCCTTTCCGTCGATCCCCACTCGCGGGGCCCCTCGCCGGGTGGCTCAGGCTGGCGCCTCCGAGCCTGCGTTGTGAGCTCCTGCGTCGTCGGTGTCGGCGCCCGGCAGCCATTGCCTGACCGTCGATCCCCGCTGCGCGTGGCCCCTCGCCGGGTGGCTCAGGCTGCCAGTCGCTCGATCGTCTGCTGGGCTTGGGTGAGGGCCGCGGTCTTCGCGTCGGGGCTGATCGCGAGGCCTTCCGCGTACACGAACTCGACGTCCGTGATGCCGACGAAGCCGAGGAAGTTGCGGACGAACTCGGTCTGCGTGTCGAGCGGGGTGCCGGCGTAGCGCCCGCCGCGGGTGGCGAACACGACCGCCTTCTTGCCCTTCAGCAGGCCTTCGGGGCCATCCGCCGTGTAGCGGAAGGTCACGCCGGCGCGGGCGATGTGGTCGAAGTACGCCTTCAGCGTCGAGGGGATGCCGAAGTTGTACATCGGCAGGCCCAGCACGATGACGTCGGCGCGGCGCAGTTCGTCGATCAGCGCGTCGGAGAACGCGACCACTTCGTTCTGCACTTCGGTGCGCGCGGCAGCGTCGGTGACGAAGGCGCCGAAGCGTTCGCCGTCGAGGTGCGGCACGGTGTTGCGGCCGACGTCGCGCACGATCACCGACGCGTCGGCGTGGCGCGCACGCCAGGCGGTCACGAATTCGTCGGCAAGGCGGCTCGACTGGCTGGCATCGGCGAACAGGCTGGCGTTGATCTGGAGGAGGGTCGTCATGGCGTCGGGTCCTTGTGTCCGGTGGCGTGAGGCCATTGAACGATTGAACCGATCGATCGAAAAGACGAAGATTTCCGGCATTCCTATCGAACGGATCGATCATGGCCCAGCCCCGGATCAGCCTGGAGCAGTGGCGCGCGCTGCTCGCCGTTGTCGACGAAGGGGGTTACGCGCAGGCGTCCGCGGCGCTCCACAAGACGCAGTCGGCCGTGACGTACGCCGTGCAGAAGGTCGAGTCACTGCTCGACGTGAAGGTGTTCGAGATCCAGGGACGCAAGGCGCAGCTCACGCCCGCCGGCCACGTGCTCGTGCGCCGCGCGCGCGACGTGCTGGACGAGGCCGAGGCGCTCGAACGGTCCGCGAAGTCGCTCGCGCGCGGCTGGGAGCCCGAGGTCCGGCTGGCGGTCGAGATCCTGTTCCCGACGTGGCTGCTGCTCGAATGCTTCGGCGAGTTCGGGGGCGAGCATCCGGAGACCCGCATCGAGCTTCACGAGTCCGTCCTCGGCGGCACCGACGAACTTCTTACCGGCGGGCTCGTGGATTTCGCGGTGACGTCGAGCGTGCCGCCCGGCTACCTCGGCGACCTGCTGATGACGATCCCGATCGTCGCGGCAGCGGCGCCGCACCATCCGCTCCACCAGCTCGGCCGCCCGCTCACGCAGCGCGACCTCCGCCGTCATCGGCATCTCGTGATCCGCGACACGGCGCAGCGCCGCAAGCGCGAGACCGGCAACTGGCTCGGCGCGAACCAGCGCTGGACCTTCAGCCACAAGGCTTCGCAGATCGCGGCCGCGTGC
>CAUJJX010000306.1 GCA_963205165.1 Pseudomonadota bacterium
ACCTGCTGGAACGGCTGGAACACCCGCGCGAGTTCGTCCGCGGGGATCCCGATGCCGGTGTCGCGCACCTCGATCCGGACGCGTCCGCCATCGTGCCGCACGACGATCGACACGCTGCCGGCATCGGTGAACTTCACGGCATTGCCGACGAGATTGATCAGGACCTGTCGCACGCGCTTCGCGTCGCCCGTCTGCCAGGCGGCGCCGGTGAACGGACTGTCGAGATGCAGTTGCAGGCCCTTCGCGCTGGCGCTGCCGGCCGACAGATCGACGATGTCGCGCAGCGTCGACCGGAGATCGAAGGGGGCCGACACCAGCTGCAGCTGGCCGGCTTCCGATCTGGAGAAATCGAGGATGTCGTTGATGAGTTCCAGCAGGTGCTGCCCGGAGCGCTCGACGAGATCCAGCCGCTCGCGGTGCGTCGGCGGAACGACCTCGTCGCGCATCAGCCGGACCGTGCCCAGGATGCCGTGCAGCGGCGTGCGCATCTCGTGGCTCATGGTCGCGAGGAACTGGCTCTTCACGGCGCTGTGCCGCTGCGCCTGGACGAGGGCCTCGGCGCGTTGCTCGGCCACCTCGGCGAGTTCGTAGCGCAGGCGGAGCATCTCCTTCGTGGCCTGCGACGTCTGGCGGACGTTGTGCACGACGAGCGCGAGGTAGCCGGCCAGGCCGGCGGCCCAGAACGTGCCGGCCGGGTCGGCGCGCAGCAGATGCCAGACGGTCACGGGGACGACCAGCGGCAGGACGAACGCGAGCGCCGCGACCGAGTACACGGCCTGCGCCAGGACACCGAGCGAGGCCGCGCCGACGATCGCGGCGGTCATCGATGCGAGGAGATCGATCCGGTCGGCCGGGACCAGTCCGAACCCCATGAAGCTCCAGGACAGTCCGTCGAACGCGAGCACGCCGGCGTACCAGCGTCCCCACGACGGCGCGTTCTCGACGGTGCCCCGGCGCCGATAGCCGCGATCGAGCGCGACGAGGGCCGAGGCCGCGATCACCTTGCTGATCAGCCAGCCGATCACGAGTTCGTGCCGGACGGTGGCCCACAGGAACCAGGAGGTGAGCAGCGTGAACGGGACGATGAACAGCGCCGCCGGGAGGTTGCGGTCGTACAGCAGGCCGACCTGGGCCGCGAGGACGCGGGCGCCCCGCATCGTCTCGAGATCGGTCGCTGTGCCGGCGGCTTCCACGGGCGGGGCGGGCAGGGGTGTGGTCATCGGACGAATGCCTGCATGACGTCGGCCGCGCGCGAGTGGGCGGCGCGTCGGTGCGCATTGGTGAAGGAAGGAGCGGGCTGCATCCGCGCGTTGTCGGCCGCAGGCGGGATGACCTTAGCGCAGGTTCGAGGCGTGCGGCGGGCAGTGGCGTGGATGCCGTGATCCGGGTCGAGGCGGGCGTTGTTCGCATCGCATCGCGGAGCGACGCTGCCAGCCGGATCATCGGTACTGTGCATTGCTCGATCCGTCACCCCAGCGAACGCTGGGGTCCAGCAGCGGAGGTCGCACCGGCTACCGCCGGACTGGATTCCAGCTTGCGCTGGAATGACGGGGAGTGAGCAGCGACTACGACGGCGCAATGCGCGACGCTGGCTCCGTCATTCCGGCGAAAGCCGGAATCCAGCGCCGTAGGTCGGACTAGCGACGCAGTCGCGTAATCCGACGCGAGAGGTTGTACTGGCGACGGCGCGGGATTACGCGCTGCGCGCCAATCCGACCTGTGACTACCAGGCATTGCTCAGTGCGTCACCCCGGCATGCGCCGGGGCGACGCATTCCCTAGTCCTGAAACCCCGCCGCGATCATCGCGTCGATCTCGCGCTCGGCCTCGACCCAGTGATCGTGCGGCGATCCGTTGGCGAAGCCGCCGCGCTCGGCGATGTAGTACGCAGCGACCTCGATCAGGTGACGTCGCTCCTGGTCGGAAATCGCGGCCGTCGCGGCGCGCTTCCGGGTGGCGCGTCGGCGGACCGGCGCCGGTGCGTCGGTCGTGGTCGCCGCGGACTTCGCGGCAGGTGTCTTAGCGCGCTTTGCGGTCGGCGCGGATTCCGTCGCCGGCTTCGCGCGCTTCGCGGTCGTTGCGGGCGCGACGGTCGTCGTGCGCCCGGCGTCGCCCGCCGGATCGGCAGCGGGGGCTTTTCGCGATGACTTCTTCATGGGTTTCGGGTCGGGGGTCGGCATGGAGAGTCTCCTGGTCGGTGCGGCAGGGCCGGGTGGGCAGCGTGCTAGGCGAAACGTTAACGCGGCTCGATGACGAAGAGGTTGTGCAGCGTCACGGTTCACGCGGACGAGATGTGCCGGATGTTTCCGCGCATCCGCGTCGCCGCTCGGTGCCTGGGCGTCGCGCCGCGACGCGTCGGCCGGCCGGGGTTGTGCACCCGGGGTACGAGGGCGACACTCCCGCCGCCGCAGTCGGTACCGGTCGGCGACAACGGGAGGACGCAATGAAAACGATATCCGGGCTGCTCGGGCTCGTCGGTCTCGCCGCGGTGATCGCGGCCCATCCGGTGCACGCCGCCGAGACGCTGAAGATCGGCGTGGTCAACCAGCTCACCGGCCCGCAGGCCGAGGGCGGACGCTTCACCGTCAACGGGCTCACGCTCGCGAAGGAAGAGATCAACAAGGCCGGCGGCGTGCTCGGCCGCGAGATCGAGCTGCGCATCGAGGACAACCAGAGCACGAACCCGGGCACCGTGCTCGCGTTCACGAAGCTCGCGTCCGAGCGTCAGGTCGCGGCGATCGTCGGACCGATCTACAGCACGCAGATCCAGGCGGCGTCGCCCACGATCGCGAAGTCGGGCATCCCGACGATGATCGGCGGGACCGACACGAGCCTCACGCACATCAACAACCGCTGGGTGTTCCGGGCGCGGCCGAACGACGGCTACTCGTCGCGGGTGACGGCCGACTTCGGCATCAATACGCTGAAGCTGCGCAAGTGGGCGATCGTGCATTCGACCGATGCGTTCGGGCAGGGCGGCATGAAGGCGCTGACCGAGGCACTGAAGGCACTCGGCGCGCCGCCCGTCGTCGTCCAGGGCTACACGAACAACGCGCAGGACTTCACGGCGATCGCGCTCGCGATCAAGAAGTCCGGCGCGGACATCCTGGGCACCTACATGGCGAACCCGCCGGACCTCGCGATCTTCGCGAAGCAGCTCCGCCAGCTCGGCGTGAAGATCCAGTGGATCGGCAGCCCGTCGATCATCGGCGTGAGCGCGCTGAATCTCGCCGGCGAGGCGCTGCACGGCACGTACGGCGTCACCGACTTCACCGTCGACGCGAGCGATCTGACGCGTGCGTTCACGAAGAAGTATCGCGATCGCTACGGCATGAATCCGGACACCTACGCCGCGTGGTCGTACGACGCGCTGCACATCGTCGCGCGGGCGATCAAGTCGGCGGGCAGCGCGGACCCCGAAGCGGTCCGCAAGGCGATCCTCGCGACGAAGGGCTACGCGGGTCTCGAAGGCACGTACGACTTCGACCGCAACGGCGACGGCCTGCACGGCTTCGGCGTCGTGAAGAACGAGGGCGGGAAGATCGTGTTCATCAAGCGGGTGGACTTTCCGCCGGAGTGATGGTGGCGGCGCGTCGACGTCACTGCGGCGACCCGCCCGCGATTCCGCGGTCCGTTTCGCACGTCGCATGTCCGGACCACGCCGCAGTCCGTTGGCGGCGCCGGCACGCGCAGCCGCGTCGCAGGATCAACGTCCGAGGGCGCGCCCTCCCGCATCGCGTTTCCGATCAGTCGGGCCGCAGCCCGCTCGCGTGTCCAAGCTTTCAAGACACGTCCTGCGCGCGACGCCAGCGCGCGCTGGCCTCCGAATGGACCGAGCTGTCCCACGGGGCGCCGGGCCTCTGCGGCAAAGTGCGCATTCCGAGCACGGCCGATGGCGAGCACCAGATGGCCGGAACGCTGTCCGGCGGGGAGCAGCAGATGCTCGCGATGGCCCGCGCGCTGATGAGCGATCCGCGACTCCTGCTGCTCGACGAGCCGTCGCTCGGCCTCGCGCCGTTGATCATCGCGGACATCATCCGCACGATCCGCAGCCAGCGCGCCTCGGGCCTGACGATCCTGCTCTTGGAACAGATGGCGAGGCAGGCGCTGGCCGTCGCCGACCGCGCGTACGTGCTCGAAACCGGCCGTGTCACCGCGCAGGGTTCCGGCAGCGAATTGCTGAACGACCCGAAGGTGCGCGCCGCGTATCTCGGTTCCCATTGACCTCGAGGAAATTCCCATGACGACGAAGAAGTTCGCCTCCCAGGCCGACCTGGAAGAAAAGCAGGTCACGTTCAGCCAGATCTCGGAGCACGCCTGGGCCTACACGGCCGAGGGTGACCCGAACACCGGGATCATCATCGGCGACGACTGCGTGCTCGTGGCCGACACGCAGGCCACGCCGGCGATGGCCGCCGACGTGATCCGCCGCATCCGCGAGGTGACCGACAAGCCGATCCGGTACGTCGTGCTCACGCACTACCACGCCGTGCGCGTGCTCGGCGCGAGCGCCTACGGTGCGCAGCAGATTCTCGCCAGCCAGGACACGTACGACCTGATCGTCGAACGTGGCGAGGCCGACAAGGCGAGCGAGATCGGACGGTTCCCGCGGCTGTTCCAGAATGTCGAGAGCGTGCCGCCCGGGATGACGTGGCCGACGATGACCTTCACCGGAAAGATGACGCTGTGGCTCGGCAAGCTCGAGGTGCAACTGCTGCAGCTCGGTCGCGGCCACACCAAGGGCGATACCGTCGTCTGGCTGCCCGGCGAGAAGACGCTGCTGTCCGGCGATCTCGTCGAGTTCGACGCGACGCCCTACGCCGGCGACGCCTACTTCAAGGACTGGCCGGCGACGCTGGAACGGGTCGCCGTGCTGAAGCCGCTCGCGCTCGTGCCCGGTCGCGGACCGGCGCTGGTCGGCGAAGCGCACGTCGCGGCGGGCCTCGCGTCGACCGGGAGCTTCATCGCCGATGTGCGCGCGGCCGTCGAGGCCGGCGTCGCGGCCGGCAAGGACCTCAACGCCGTCTACAAGGACACCTACGCGAAGCTGAAGCCGAAGTACGGCCACTGGGTGATCTTCGACCACTGCATGCCCTTCGACGTGACGCGCTGCTACGACGAGGTCACGCAGTACCCCGACCCCCGCATCTGGACGGCGCAGCGCGACGTCGAGATGTGGCAGGCGCTCGAGTCCTGAACCTCACTTCGAACGGAGCCGATCATGCAGATCCGCAAAGTGCATCACGTCGCCTATCGCTGCATCGACGCGAAGCAGACCGTCGAGTGGTACGGCAAACATCTGGGCATGGACTTCATCCTCGCCATCGCCGAGAACCAGGTGCCCTCCACGAAAGCGCCCGACCCCTACATGCATGTCTTCCTGGACGCGGGGCAGGGCAATGTCCTCGCGTTCTTCGAGCTGCCCGCATCCCCGCCGATGGACCGTGATCGCAACACGCCGGCGTGGGTGCAGCACCTCGCGCTCGAAGTCGGGACCGTCGACGAGCTCGTGGCGACGAAGGCGCGCCTCGAGGCGGCGGGCATCGAGGTCATCGGACCGACCGACCACACGATCTTCAAGTCGATCTACTTCTTCGATCCGAATGGACATCGCCTCGAACTGGCGGCCAACACCGCCACGCCGGAGATGATGGCCAGCCTCGACGCCGTGAAGTGGGACATGCTCGAGGAGTGGTCGCGCACGCGGCGCGCGCCGCGGCACGCCGC
>CAUJJX010000307.1 GCA_963205165.1 Pseudomonadota bacterium
GAGGAGGAGGAAGAAGAAGAGGAGGACTGACGATCTCGCGCGAGGAGCTTTACGCACCCGAAATCGTTGGGTATAGTGCGCGCCTTCCTCGGGGGGGTATAGCTCAGCTGGGAGAGCGCTTGCATGGCATGCAAGAGGTCAGCGGTTCGATCCCGCTTACCTCCACCAAAAAGACGGTCCCCATCGTCTAGAGGCCTAGGACACCGCCCTTTCACGGCGGTAACCGGGGTTCGAATCCCCGTGGGGACGCCAGCATTCAGTGGCAGTAGCGCCAGAAAAGGCTCCGAGAAATCGGGGCCTTTTCTGTTTCCGGAACCCCGGAAGTTGCGGCCTGGTTCGTCGACGATTCGCGGTGCCGGTCGGCATGGATTCGGTCACCGTGCCGGCACCTTCGACGTCGTCCGGGAGACGGCACTTGCAGTGCCTGCCGCGGATGCGGGCATCGACGATGGCGGGCGCCACGACCGCAGCGCCCGGAACGTCCGCTCACCGCACCCGATACGTCTCCAGCGCGGCCCAGTCGAACTCGATGCCGTGCCCCGGTCGGTCCGGTGCGATCGCCATGCCGTCGCGCAGGTCGAGCGGTTGTGCGATGAAGCGATCGAGGCCGAATCCGTGGACTTCCAGATAGGCCCCGTTGGGCACGGCCGCGAGCAGGTGCACGTGGACATCGTGGGCGCCGTGCGATGTCACGGGGAGTCCGTGGGCCTCGGCCAGGCGCGCGATCTTCATCCACGGCGTGATCCCGCCGCAGGTCGTGAAATCCGGCTCCGGGAAATCGACGCCGCCTGCCCCGATCAGCGCCGTGAACTCGGCCACGGTGTGCAGGTTCTCGCCTGCCGCGATCGGGACGCCGCCGTGGGCACGCAGGTGCGCGTAGCCCTCGAAGTCGTCCGGACGGATGGGTTTTTTGATCCAGACGAGCCTGAAGTCCCTCAGCGCGTGAAAGGCGCGCATCGCCTCGTCGCGGCGCCACGCCTCGTTGGCGTCCGCCATCAGTTCGATGTCCGGGCCGATCAGCTTGCGCACCGCCGCCACGCGTTCCACGTCCTCGCGAAGCAGCGGGCGGCCCAGCCGCATCTTCACGGACCGGTAGCCGGCGGCGAGGCTGCGCCGCACGCCGTCGAGCAACTGCTCCATCGGAAAGTTGAGATCGATGTTGCCGGCGTACGCGCGGACTTCCGGACGGTATCCGCCGAGCAGGCGCCAGAGCGGTTCGCCGAGGGCGCGGCCGCGCAGATCCCACAGGGCGGTGTCGACTGCCGCGAGCGCGAAGCTGACGAGGCCGCCGCGCCCGGAGTAGTGATGACCGCGCCAGAGCCGCTGCCAGAGCCACTCGATGCGGCGGGAATCCTCGCCTTGCAGCAGGCCCTTGAACGCGTTGTCGACGATCGCCGCGGTCGCGACGCCGTGACCGGCGTTGAGCACGGTGTATCCGACGCCGGTCGCGCCGCACGTCGTGCCGATGCGCACGGCCACCATGTCGAATTCGCGCATCACGCCGTGACTGGCCGCCTGCACCGGCGTCGGCAACGGGATGCGGTGGAGGCTGGTCTCGATGCGGTCGATGTTCACTGCGGCGGTCTCCCGAATTGGTCAGGCCGCGATGATATGTCGGGGGGGGGGCGGCCGGACCTGCGCCACCACCGGCGTCCATGCCCACTGGCTGCGGTCGTGGCGCGATCCGGTGGCGGCACGTGCGCCGCCGGGCCGGTCGTCGCCGCGACGGTGTCCCGGCTGCCGGTGCCGTCGGCGAGATCCGGCGCTCAAGTCGCCGGCGGACGTGCCGAAAATGCCGGATCGCTGAACTTGGATCCCCCGTGCGCATGTTCTTGACCGATGGCATCTACACCCCGCTCCTTCGGTCGAGGATCCTCTCGGCGATCATGTGCATGCTGCTGCTGGCCTCGGTCGCGTTCGTCGGCTGGCACGTGTCGGCATTGCTCGGGGCGACGGCCGAACGCCATCACGTCGACCGCGTGACCGTCTCTGTCCTCGCGCTTGCCCGCGACATCTCGGATCTCGAGCGCGGCCAGCACAGCTTCCTGCTGACCGGCGAGGAGCCGTTTCTCGCGCCCTACCACCGGGCATTGCGCGACATCGACAGCCGGATCGCCACGCTCAGGTCGCTCGTCGGCGCCGACGAGGCATCGACACGCGTCGTCGTGCGGATCGCTTCGGAGAAGTACCGTCTCGCGGTGTTTGCCGGGCGCACGATCGCACTGCGGCGGCAGGGCAACGCCGAATCCGCGCTGACCCTCGAGCGCCAGGGCACGGGATGGGCGCTGACGGAATCGATCGATACCGACATCGCCGTCCTGCTCGATGGACTGCAGGCTCGCCAGACGGCCATCGCGGCCGGGATCGACCTGCATCGCGACCATGTCGAGTGGGGGTTGAGGGCCGTGGTCGCAATATCGATCGTGTTCATGCTCCGGCACTTCCGCGTGCTTCGGGCATTCCATGACTCGCCACGCCGCGGGCGCACCACGCGAAACGGGGCGTCGTCCGGCGTGAATCCGGTGGCCGGCACATGACGAGCCTCGTCGTCGCCACGGGCCGGCCCGGGACGCATCGGTGAACGCGCTGTCCTCGCGGACCAACGACAGCCTGCTGCGCACTTCGAGGCAGGCGGCCTGGCTGCACGTGATGCTGCTGCTCGGGACCATCGCACTCGTCGCGTGGCACATCTTCCTGCTGGGCGAGGCCGTCGAGGAGCAGCAGCGGATCAGCCGCGTGACCGTCACGCTGATGGCCGTGTCGGACGACATCTCCGACCTCGAGGACGGGCAGCGCGGTTTCCTGCTCACGGGCAGCAACGCGTTCCTCGAGCCCTACGTGCGCGCACGGGCCGACGTCGGCGATCACCTCGCGGAGCTGCAGCGGCTCACGGCCGGCGAGCCGCTCGCGGCCGATATCCTCGATCGCATCGTCGTGGCGAAGGACATCGCGGTCGAACTCGCCGACCGCATCATCGCGATCTATCGGAAGGGCAACACCGAGACCGCGATCGGCATGGTGCGCGGCGGCGCCGGCAAGCGCCTGACCGAGACGATGCACGTCGAGATTCATCGACTGTTCGGCGCCTGGCAGAGCCGCCAGGACGCGATCACGGACGACATCGCGGTCCGCCAGAAGATCGTGGCCGCGGGCGTCGTGACCGCGGCGTTCCTTGCCATCGCGATCATGGTCCGGAACTACCGGGCCCAGCGTCGTTTCATCACCGATCTGGCACGGACCGAAGCCGAGCAGCGCGGCATCCTGTCGAGCATGGTCGAGGGTGTGGTCAAGGCCGACCACACCGGCCGGATCGTGTCGGCGAATCCGCGCGCGGCCGGCATTCTCGGATTGACCGACGGCCAGCTGATGGGCCGGGATTCCATGGACCCGCGGTGGGGCTGCATCCGCGAGGACGGCAGCCCGTTCCCCGGCGATGCGCATCCGGCGATGGTCGCGCTCCGGACAGGCAAACCGGTGCGGGAGTGCGTCATGGGCGTGCTGCTGCCCGAGGGCGGGATCTCCTGGATCCTGGTGAACTCGAATCCGCTCTTCGACGTCGGTCGCAGCACACCGTCCGGCACGGTGACATCCTTCCTCGACATCACGGAGCTGCGCGCGGCCGATCGCGCTCGCCGCGAGAGCGAGACGCGGCTCCGTGCGATGGTCGACAACGCGCCCGATGCGATCTTCGTGAGGAACATCGACGGGCGGATCCTCGACGCCAATCCGGCCGCCTGCGCGAGCTGGGGATGCACGCGCGAGGAGGCCGTGCAGCTCACGGTCATGGACATCGTCGACGACCTGGATGCGGCCGAAGCGGCGGCGGTCGGGATGCGGATCGGGCCCGGGCAGGCCGAGACGCTCACGAAGACCTTCAGGCGCCGCGACGGCACGACCTACCCGGCGGAGACCAGCATCACGTCGTTCACGCTCCACGGCGAGCGCCGGCTGCTCTGCTTCGTCCGGGACGTCTCGGCACTCCGCGAGGCCCAGCGTCGGGTGGCCGAGAGCGAGCGGCGCCTGCAGGCGATCCTGGACAACGTGCCGGCCAAGATCACGTACTGGGACGCGTCGCTGCATTGCCAGTTCATCAACAGGGCGACGAGCGAGTGGTACGCCACCGACGATCGCGAAATCGTCGGTCGCCACGCGCGCGAGCTGCTGGGCGAACGCGTCTACGCGTTCTCGGAGCCCTACATCCGGCGTGCACTCGACGGCGAGTTCATCGAGTTCGAGCGCGATGACCACGACGTCCGGGGCAACCAGCGCCACGCCCGCGTCACGTACATCCCCGACGTCGTGGACGGCGAGGTCCGGGGTGTCTTCACCCACCTCGCCGACACGACCGAGCTGACCCGGAAGGTCGCCGAGCGCACGGAAGCACTCGAACTCGCGCGCGACGAAGCCGAGGCGGCCAACCGCGCCAAGGACGAGTTCCTCGCGAACGCGTCGCACGAGATGCGCACGCCGCTGCACGCCATCCGCGCGTTCACGCAGCTGAGCCTCAAGCGCATCGCCGACATCGACGATCCGAAGCTGGCCCGTCATCTCGCCAACATCGACGAAAGCGTGCGTCGCCTCGGCGGATTCGTCGAGGCGCTGCTGTCGCTCGCGAAACTCGAGGCGGGGCGGATGCAGGTCGCGCCGGTCTCCATCGACCTGCACTGCAAGGCGACGGCGATCGCGGGCAACCTCGAGTCGCTGCTGATGGCGAAGCGATTGCGCGTCGACCTGCGCGACGCGACGACGGATGCGCGGGTCCGGGCCGACGAGAAGATGGTCGAGCAGATCCTCACGAACCTGCTGTCGAACGCGATCAAGTTCTCGCCGGAGGGCGCCAGCATCACCGTCGCGCTGACCGACGACGAGATTCACGCCGACGGAATGCCGTTGCCGGCGGTACGGCTGACGGTCGACGACGAGGGCGTCGGCGTCCCCGAGGACGAGCTGGAGACGATCTTCGAGAAGTTCCAGCAGAGCTCCCGCACGAAATCCGGGGCCGGCGGCACCGGCCTCGGGCTCTCGATCTGCCGCGAGATCATGCGACACCACGGCGGCACGATCACGGCCCGCAACCGTGCGACGGGCGGCGTCGGATTCCACGCGGTCTTCCCGCGCGAGGTCGCGGCGCACGCAGAGACGGCGGACTCGCTGCCTTAGACCGGGGGTGGCCGTCGCGGTCACGCACCGCGCGGAGGGCCTGCGGTATCGTCGCGGCTCCAACCCCACGGAGCCATCGATGAACGCGTCGTCCGCCAACCCCTTCCTCACCCACGACCACGAGCTGCTGCGCGACACCGTCCGCCGATTCGTCACGGACCGCGTGCTGCCGCATGCCGACGGCTGGGAAGCGCAGGGTCACGTGCCGCGCGACGTCCTCCGGGACATGGGCGAGCTGGGCCTGTTCGGCATCCGCTTCGATCCGGAGTACGGCGGCAGCGATCTCGACACGCTAACGACCGTCGTGCTCGCCGAGGAGCTCGGCCGGTCGACGTACGGCGGCTTCGCGATCACGGTGCTCGTGCACACCGACATGGCGACGCCGCATCTGCACCACGCGGGCACGCCCGAGCAGAAGGCCCGGCTCATGCCGGACCTCATCGCGGGCCGCAAGATCGCGGCGGTCGCGATGACCGAACCCGATGCGGGGTCCGATCTCCAGTCGATGCGCGGGACAGCGCGTCGCGTCGGCGACGAGTGGGTGCTGAACGGCACGAAGATGTTCATCACGAACGGCGTGCATGCCGACGTGTACTTCGTCGCCATGAAGACCGGCGAGCCCGGCCGCAATCACCAGATGTCGATGTTCATCGTCGAGAAGGGCGCGCCGGGCTTCCGCGTCGCGCGGCCGCTCGACAAGCAGGGCTGGCTGTCGAGCGACACCGCCGAGCTCGTCTTCGAGGATTGCCGCATCCCCGCGGCGAACCTCCTCGGCGAGGAGCACCGCGGCTTCCAGTCGCTCGTGAAGAATCTCCAGAACGAACGCATCGTGCTCGGCGCGCAGGCGATGGGCGAAGCCGCGAAGGCCATCGAGATCACGCTCGACTGGGTCAAGCAGCGCAAGGCCTTCGGCGCGACGCTGTGGGACAAGCAGGCGATCCGCCAGCGGCTCGCGATGCGGTTGTCGCAGGTCGAGGCGGCGCGCGCGCTGATCTACCAGACCGCGTGGCGCGACTCGCAGGGCCAGCAGGTCGTGAAGGAAGTCTCGATGATCAAGTCGCTCGCCGGCACGCTCGTGAACGAGGTGATGTTCGACTGCCTGCAGTTCCACGGCGGCATGGGCTACATGCGCGAGAGCGCGATCGAGCGCATGTCGCGCGACGCGCGCGTGCAGGCGATCGGCGGTGGTGCGACCGAGGTGCTGCTGGAGGAAGTGGCGAAGCGGATGTGAGGCGACGCGGACGATCGTGCGGGCGACGACGATTGTCGATGCGGAGGCTTGCCCTCTCCCCCGGCCCCTCTCCCGTACGCGGGCGAGGGGAGAACACCG
>CAUJJX010000308.1 GCA_963205165.1 Pseudomonadota bacterium
TCGGGCGTGGGCCACGAGACCGACTTCACCATCGCGGACTTCGTCGCGGACCTCCGCGCGCCGACGCCGACCGCTGCCGCGACGGCGGCCGTCCCGGATCGACTGTCGCTCCAGCGGCGCATCGACACGCTGTCGGACGCCCTCGATCGCGGCATGCAGCGGCAGATCGAACGCCGCGCGCAGCAGCTCGACCTGTTGTCGCGGCGGCTCGTGCATCCGGGCGAGCGCATCGCTTTGCGTCGCGAACGGCTCGCGCACCTCGATGCGCGCCTCGCCGCGGCGTGGGATCGCAAGGCTCAGGGTTTCGTGCAGCGTGCCGCGCGTGCTTCGCAGGGGCTCGTCGCGGCGACGCCCGACGTCGCACGCCTGCGAACCCGCATCGACGCGCTCGGTGACCGGCTGCCGCGTGCGCAGCAAGCGAGGTTCGCGGCCTGGACCGCGACGGTGCAGCGCGCGCAGGACAGCCTCCGGCATCTCGATCCGACGGCGGTGCTCGAACGCGGCTACGCGATCGTCCGCGATGCGCAGGGCCGCGTCGTGCGCCGGGCCGCGTCGCTGCGCATCGGGGAGTCCGTCGACATCGCGGTCGGCGAGGGTGCGATCACGGCGGACGTCACGGCCCTGCGCGAAGGTTGAACGCGGTCGTCGGCGCGGCGTATCGTGCCGGGCCTTCGCGGGCGCCGGTCGGCGCCCGACGCGGAGCGCATCGAACACCCCACCATCGACCGAGGAGACATCCCCCATGGCATCCCTGAAGACGAAGATCGCGACCGCCCTCGTGACGTTGCTCGCCACGGCATCGTTCGGCGTGCAGGCCCAGATGGTCGAGAAGAAGGCGCTGTCGCTTGCTGCCGCGAAGAGCATCGCGGCGGCGGCCGAGGCCGAAGCCCTGAAGAACAAGTGGAACGTCGTGATCGTCGTCGTCGACGAGGGCGGCCAGCTGCTCTACCTGCAGCGCATGGACGGCACGCAGTACGGCAGCGTCGACGTGGCCATCAAGAAGGCGCGGACGTCGTCGGCGTTCAAGCGCCCGACGAAGGTCTTCGAGGACGCCATCGCCGGCGGCCGGAACGCCATCATCGCGCTCGAAGGCGCGCTGCCGCTGGAGGGCGGCCTGCCGCTCACGTACCAGGGGCAGATCGTCGGTGCGATCGGCGTGTCGGGCGTGACGTCGCAGCAGGACGGCCAGATCGCGAAGGCCGGCGTGGAGTCGCTGGCGACGGCGCCCTGACGTCGTTGCGCCTTTCTCCCCTCGCCCGCTTGCGGGAGGGGGGACTGGGGAGAGGGCGGTTTGGCAGGTCGGATCAGCGACGCAGTCACGTAATCCGACGCAAACGGTTGTGCGGGCGGCCGCGTCGGATTACGCGCTGCGCGCTAGGGCCTGTTAACACTACGGACGCATCTGGCATCCGTAGTGTTAACAGGCACTAATCCGACCTGCGCGCTGACCCGACCCACCGGAGTGCTCACCCCCGTCATTCCAGCGCAAGCTGGAATCCAGTCCGGCGGTGGCAGTCGCGATGTCCGTCACTGGACACCAGCGTTCGCTTGGGTGACGGAATGAGGAGTGCCGGATACCGAAGATCCAGCGGGCTGCGTCACGCCGCGATGCGTCCGAACAACCCCGCTGCGACTCGGATCACGGTATCTGCGCGCCCGATCCGATCCGACCTGCGTTTCTGCGTCTTCCTCGTTCCGTTACATCGCCGCCAGCTTCGCCGCCACCACTTCCGCGACCGTATCTTCCAGATCGGCAGCGAGGCAGTCGAAGCGTTCGACATCCGGTGTCGAGCGCAGCCACGTGAGCTGGCGTTTCGCGAGCTGGCGCGTCGCTGCGATCGCCGTCTCGCGCAATCGTGCGAGTCCGAATTCTCCATCGAGGTACTGCCACGTCTGGCGGTAGCCGACGCAGCGCATCGACGGCAGGTCCGGATCGAGCGCATAGCGGTCGCGCAGCCGCTGCACTTCGCCGATGAGTCCGAGTTCGAGCATCGTCTCGAAGCGCTGCGCGATGCGTTCGTGGAGCACCGCGCGGTCCGACGGTTCGAGCGCGATCTGCAGCAGGCGGAACGGCGCAGCTTCGCGTGCGCTCTCGGCCAGCAGTTCCGACATCGGACGCCCGGCGAGCCAGCAGACTTCGAGCGCCCGCTGGATGCGTTGCGCATCGGCCGGGTCGAGGCGCTGCGCCGTCACCGGATCGAGTTCGGCGAGCGTCGCGTGCAGGCCCGGCCAGCCGATGTCGAGCGCCATCTCGTCGATCACCCTGCGCATCGCGGCGTCGGCCTGCGGCAGGTCCGAGAGCCCTTCGCGCAACGCCTTCACGTAGAGCATCGTCCCGCCCGCGAGCAGCGGGATGTTGCCGCGCGCCGTGATGTCGCGGATGCACTGCGCGGCGTCGTCGGCGAAGCGTGCGGCCGAATAGCTTTCCGTCGGATCGATCAGGTCGATGAGGTGGTGGGGCACCTGCGCGAGTTCGGCCGCGTCGGGCTTCGCGGTCCCGATGTCCATATCGCGATAGACGAGTGCGGAGTCGACGCTGACGATCTCGACGGGCAGCCGCCGCGCGAGTTCGAGCGCGACGCGCGTCTTCCCGCTCGCCGTCGGCCCCATCAGCACGATCGCGACGGGCCGGTCGTCGCTGTTCGACATCGCGATGGCTAGCGTCCGCGCATGAAGAGGCGGTCCAGTTCGGCCATCGACAGCTGCGTCCAGGTCGGGCGACCGTGGTTGCACTGGCCGGAGCGTTCCGTCGCTTCCATGTCGCGCAGGAGGGCGTTCATCTCGGGCACGGTCAGCGCGCGGTTCGCGCGGACGGCGCCGTGGCACGCGAGCGTCGCGAGGAGTTCGTCGCGGCGGCCGGCGAGCACGTGACTCACGCCGACGTCCGCGATCTCGCGCAGCACGTCGCGCGCGAGCGCTGCGGGGTCGGCATTGCGCAGCAGCACCGGGATCGAGCGCACGACGAGGCTCGTCGGCGAGAGCGCCGCCATCTCGAAGCCGAGCTGCGCGAGGAGTCCGGCGTGTTCCTCGACGGTCGCGACCTCGATCGACGACGCGGCCAGCGTCGCGGGGATCAGCAGCGGTTGCGCCGGGACCGACGCCGCGTCGAGCGCCGTCTTGAGTCGCTCGTACACGATGCGTTCGTGCGCCGCGTGCATGTCGACGATCACGAGGCCGGCGTGGTTCTGCGCGAGGATGTACACACCCGCGAGCTGGGCGATCGCGAAGCCGAGCGGCGGTGACGTCTCGGTGCCGGCGGCATCGACAGGCGCACGTGGCGGCGCGATGGCCGCGATCGCTGCGTCCGCGCCGGATGCTTCGTCGCGACGTCCGAAGAGCCGGTCGTAGAACGCCAGCGGTTCGCCGGCGGTGAGTGGCATCGCGGTCTGTCGGGTCGGGGACGCGGCGTACGGCGAGGGCGTCCAGGCGGGGGCAGGCGATGCGTCGTCGGTGGTGGCCGGTGTGACGGGAATCGCGCCGGGTTGCGACGCAGCGAGCGTGCGTTCGATCACGCTGCGGATGAACGGGTGCACGCCACGGCTCTCGCGGAAGCGCACCTCGGTCTTCGTCGGATGCACGTTCACGTCGACGAGTTCGGCCGGCAGGTCGAAGAACAGCACGAACGCCGGATGCCGGTCGTGGTGCATGACGTCGCGGTACGCCTCGCGGATCGCGTGGGCGAGCAGCCGGTCACGGACGAAGCGGCCGTTCACGAAGACGTACTGCGCGTCGCGCGAGCCGCGGGCGGCGGCGGGCAGACCGGCGAAGCCGCGCAGCGTGAGTGGTCCGGCGGATTCCTCGAAGCCCACCGAGGCGCGCGCGAAGTCCGCCCCGAGGATCGCGGCGATGCGCTCTTCCGCCGATTGCGCCGGCAGCCGCCAGTTGGCCTTGCCGTTGTGCGTGAGACGGAACGCGACGTCGGGCCGGGCCAGCGCGATGCGCAGGAACCAGTCCTCGGCGTGGGCGTATTCGGTGGCGGTCGTGCGGAGGAATTTCCGGCGGGCGGGCGTGTTGTAGTAGAGGTCGAGCACGTCGACGACGGTGCCGCGGTCGCCCTGCACCGGCTCGGGTTCCGACAGCGTGCCGCCGTGGGCCTCGATCTTCCAGCCGTGCCGCGCGTCGGCTGTGCGGCTCGCGAGCGTCACGTGCGCGACCGACGCGATGCTCGCGAGGGCCTCCCCGCGGAAGCCCAGCGTGCCGACGCGTTCGAGGTCCTCGAAGCTGGCGATCTTGCTGGTGGCGTGGCGGGCGAGCGCGAGGACGAGCTGGTCGCGGTCGATGCCGCAGCCGTCGTCCTGCACGCGGATGCGCCGGATGCCACCGTCGTCGAGCGTGACCTGGACATCGGTCGCGCCGGCGTCGAGGCTGTTCTCGAGGAGTTCCTTGAGGGCGGCGGCCGGGCGCTCGACGACCTCGCCGGCGGCGATCTGGTTGACGAGCAGGTCGGGGAGGACGTGGATGTCTGGCATGGGAGGGGCGGGATTATAGGCGTGGGCTATATCCACGTGCAGTTCGCGCATATCGATCGGGCATTGCGGCCTCTATAATCCGGCCGCTCTGGAGTCCGGGGAAGGGAGCCCGGACATTCTGGGAAACGCCCGTCAGGCTGCCCGCATCGCGCGGTGGCCGGTGTGGCCGATTACCGATGCGCGGTCCGGTGGCTCGTACGCCACCCGGAGACCGCGTCGCAATCATGGAGGTTCGACAGGCATGCAGATCGGAATCCCCGCGGAAACCCGGGCGGGTGAGACGCGCGTTGCCGCCACACCGGAAACGGTGAAGAAGCTGGCGGCAGGCGGTCATCACAAGCTGATCGTACAGGCGGGAGCGGGACTCGCATCCACCTATCAGGACGCCGACTACGTGGCTGCCGGTGCCACGCTCGTCCAGACCGCCGCCGAGGTCTACGGTTCGGCCGACCTGGTCCTGCGCGTGAGAGGTCCGGAAGCGTCCGAAGTCTCGCAGCTGCGCAAGGGCCAGATGCTCGTCGCGCTGCTCGCGCCGCATCGCAAGGAAGGGCTCGAGGCGCTCGCCGCCCAGGGCGTCACGGCCTTCGCGATGGAATGGCTGCCGCGGATCTCGCGGGCGCAGAGCATGGACGTGCTCTCGTCGCAGGCGAACCTCGCCGGTTACAAGTCCGTCCTGATCGCCGCGAACACGTACGGCCGTCTCATGCCGATGATGATGACGGCCGCAGGCACCATCAAGGCCGCGCGCGTCGTGATCATGGGCGTCGGCGTCGCCGGCCTGCAGGCCATCGCGACCGCGAAGCGCCTCGGCGCAGTGGTCGAGGCCACCGACGTGCGTCCCGACACGAAGGAACAGGTCGAATCGCTCGGCGCCAAGTTCATCGACGTGCCGCTGACCGACGCCGAGAAGGAACTCGCGAAGGGCCAGGGCGGTTACGCGAAGGAGATGGGCGAGGACTACAAGAAGCGCCAGGCGGCCCTCATCGCCGAGCGCGTCAAGCAGGCCGACATCGTCATCACGACGGCGCTGATCCCCGGCCGGCCGGCCCCGGTGCTCGTCACCGAGGACATGGTGAAGACGATGAAACCGGGCTCCGTGATCGTCGACATGGCCGTCGAGCAGGGGGGCAACTGCCCGCTGTCCGAGCTCGATCGCACGGTGGTGAAGCACGGCGTGAACATCGTCGGCATCGCGAACCTGCCGGCTCTCGTGCCGGCCGACGCGAGTGCGCTCTACGCCCGCAACCTCGTGAACTTCCTCGCGCTGATGCTCGATCCGAAGACGGGCGAGTTCAAGCTCGACCGCGAGGACGAGATCATCGCCGGCACCCTTGCCTGCATCGACGGCGCGCTCGCGCGCCAGTGACCGGGAGACCCTCTTGGAACTCATCAATCCGACGATCACCAACCTGATCATCTTCGTCCTGGCGGTCTACGTGGGCTACCACGTCGTCTGGAACGTGACCCCCGCACTCCACACGCCGCTCATGGCCGTGACCAACGCCATCTCGGCCATCGTCATCGTGGGCGCCATGCTCGCGGCGGCCCTCACCGAGACGACGCTCGGCAAGACCATGGGCGTCCTCGCCGTGGCGCTCGCCGCGGTGAACGTCTTCGGCGGCTTCCTCGTGACGCGCCGCATGCTCGAGATGTTCAAGAAGAAGGAACGGCCGGCCGCAGGGGGGGCGAAGCAATGAGCATGAATCTCGTCACCCTGCTGTACCTCGTCGCGTCGATCTGCTTCATCCAGGCGCTCAAGGGTCTGTCGCATCCGAACACGTCGCGCATCGGCAATGCCTTCGGCATGGCCGGGATGGCGATCGCGGCCGTCACGACGGCGGCGCTCGTCGCGAAGCTCGCGTCGAATCCGGCGGCGGGCCTCGGCTATGTGCTGCTCGGCCTCGTGGTCGGCGGCGGTGCCGGCGCGATCATGGCGAAGCGCGTCGAGATGACGAAGATGCCGGAGCTCGTGGCGTTCATGCACAGCATGATCGGCCTCGCTGCGGTGTTCATCGCCGTCGCGGCCGTCGTCGAGCCGCAGGCCTTCGGCATCACGCACGCGCTCGGTGATCCGATCCCGGCGGGCAACCGGCTGGAACTCGTCCTCGGCGCTGCCATCGGCGCCATCACCTTCAGCGGTTCGGTGATCGCCTTCGGCAAGCTCTCGGGCAAGTACAAGTTCCGGCTGTTCCAGGGCGCACCGGTGTCGTTCAAGGGTCAGCACATGCTGAACCTGCTGCTCGGCATCGCGACGCTCGTGCTCGGCATCACGTTCATGCTGTCGGGCAACTTCGGCGCGTTCGTGCTGATGATCCTGCTGTCGTTCGTGCTGGGCGTGCTGATCATCATCCCGATCGGCGGGGCCGACATGCCGGTCGTGGTGTCGATGCTCAACTCGTACTCGGGCTGGGCGGCGGCGGGCATCGGCTTCTCGCTGAACAACCCGATGCTCATCATCGCCGGCTCGCTCGTGGGTTCGTCGGGCGCGATCCTGTCGTACATCATGTGCAAGGCGATGAACCGCGCGTTCTTCAACGTGATCCTCGGCGGCTTCGGCGGTGAAGCGGGGACGGCGTCGACGGGACAGCAGCAGCGTTCCGTCAAGTCGGGCAGCGCGGACGACGTTGCATTCGTCATGGGCAACGCCGACACCGTGATCATCGTTCCGGGCTACGGCCTCGCGGTGGCGCGTGCGCAGCATGCCGTCAAGGAAATGGCGGCCAAGCTCACGGCGAAGGGCGTGACGGTCCGCTACGCGATCCACCCCGTCGCGGGTCGCATGCCGGGCCACATGAACGTGCTGCTCGCGGAAGCCGAGATCCCGTACGACCAGGTGCTCGAGATGGAAGACATCAACAGCGACTTCGGGACGACGGACGTCGTGCTGGTGCTCGGCGCGAACGACGTCGTGAATCCGCTGGCGCACGAGAAGGGCAGCCCGATCTACGGCATGCCGATCCTGGAAGCCCACAAGGCGCGCACCGTCATCGTGAACAAGCGCTCGATGGCGGCCGGCTACGCAGGCCTCGACAACCCGCTCTTCTACCTCGACAAGACCATGATGGTCTTCGGCGACGCGAAGAAGGTCATCGAGGACATCGTGAAGGCGCTCGACTGACGCAGGTCCGGGTCGCCGTTCCGCACACGTTCCATCAGAGGACGACGCCGGAGCGGCGGCCCCTATAATTCGAGGGTCGGGGGTTCGTTCCGCCGCCGCATCGGGCGGCGTGGCTCCCGCATCCCGAGGCCCAGCTCGCCGGTTTCGGACACCGTTCTCGGGACAACGCGCAGCGCATCAGGGCTTCGATGGACAAAACCACTCTGTACGCCAAGACCGGCAAGGGACTGCTCGAGGTCAAGAACCGATCCCGGGCGCTTTCGAAGGATCTCTTCAAGCTCCTGACGCTCGTCGACGGCCGTTCCACGTACGCCGCTCTCCGCGAGAAGCTCGCGCCGCTTCCGGATCGCGAACTCGTCGTCCAGCTGCGCCAGCTCTCCGACCTCGGATTCGTCAAGGAGATGGCTGCGCCCGTCTCCCAGGTTCCTGCGCCCGCCGCGGGACTCACCGTCAGCGACGATCTCGACTTCACTTCCCTGATGGGTGGCGAGGCGACGCGGGGTTTCTACAAGAGCGGCGAACTCGAGAAGAAGGACCGCGACGAGGCGGCCCGGCGCGAGTCCGAGGCACGTTCCGGCCGGGCGCGCGAAGAGGCCGAACGCAAGCAGCAGCTCGAGACGCGTCAGCAGGTGCGCGACGATGCGATGAGTCGCGCGCAGGTCGAAGCGCAGGTCCGCGCCCGGACCGAAGCCGAACGCGTGGCCCGCGAGCAGGCGGAACTGCTCGCGCGGCGCGAGGCCGAGATGCGGGCCCGGTTGGCGCGCGAGACTGCCGACCGGATCGAGGCCGAGCGGCTCGGTCGCGAGGAGGCCGAGCGCCGTGCCCTCGAAGAGTCCGAGCGCCGCGCGCGGCTGGAGAAGGAGTCGCAGGAACGCCTCGCCGGCGAGCGTCAGCAGCTCGAGCAGGAACGCCAGCGACTCGCTGCGGAGTCCCGGAAGATCAAGGAGGAAGCCGAGCGCAAGGCCCGCGAGGAGGTCGAGCGCCGCGTTCGTGAAGAGGCCGCACGTACGCTCGAGGAAGAGGCCCGGCTGGTCCGCGAGGCGGCCGAACGCCGGGCCCGCGACGAGGCGCAGCGCAAGCTCGAAGCCGAGACGCAGCGTCTGCGCGAGGAGGCCGAGGTCCGCATCCGGGAAGAGACGCGTCGCAAGGTCGAGGAGGAGGCGCGCCGCGTCCGCGAGGAAGCCGAACGCGTTGCCCGCGAGGAAGCCCGTCGGCAGCTCGAGGTCGAGACGCAGCGCTTGCGCGAGGAAGCGGAGCGCAAGGCCCGCGAGGACGTCGAGCGCCAGCTGACCATCGAGCGCGAGAAGATGCGTCGCGAGGCCGAGGAACTCCGCAAGCAGCAGGACGAGGACCGACGTCGCCGCGACGAGGAAGAGCGCCGCCAGCTCGAGGAACAGGCGCGCCGTCTCCGCGAGGACCAGGAACGCCTGCGCCGCGAGACCGAAGAGGCCAAGCGCCGCCAGGAAGAGGAGATGCTGCGCCGTCAGGAGGAGGAGGCCCGCCAGCGTCGAGAACTCGAGGAACGCCTCCAGCGTGAACTGGAGGAACGTGCCCGCCGCGAGGCCGAACTGGCCGAACTGCAGCGCGCGAACGAAGAGGCGCGGCGCCGCGAGTCCGAGGAGGCCGAACGCCGCCGTCTCGAGGAGGAAGCGCTGCGTGCCCGCGAGCTGGAGGCGAAGCGTCTCGCCGACGAGGCGCGTGCCGCCGAGGAAGCCGCCCGGCGCGAGGCGGAGAAGCAGCGTCGCGAGGCCGAGGAACGTCGGCATGCCGAGGCCGAGGCCGAACGCAAGCGTCGGGAAGAAGCCGACCGCAAGGCCCGCGAACTCGAGGCACAGCGACTGGCGGACGAGGCCCGCGCGCAGGAAGAAGCCGCGCGCCGCGAAGCCGAGGAACGCAGCCGCATCGAAGCCGGGGAAGCAGAACGGAAGCGCCAGGAGGAAGCAGACCGGCAGGCCCGCGAACTCGAGGCGCAGCGACTGGTCGACGAGGCCCGCGCGCAGGAGGAAGCGACCCGCCGCGAAGCCGAGGAGCGCAGCCGCGCAGAAGCCGTGGAAGCCGAACGCAAGCGTCAGGAAGATGCCGATCGACAGGCGCGGGAGCTCGACGCGGAGCGAGTGGCCGAAGAGGCTCGCGCCGAGGAGGAGGCCGCGCGGCGCGCACGTGCCGCCGAAGTCCAGCGCCTGCTGGACGACGCCAGGGCCCGCGAGGACGCCCCGGCGGGGCGCGGTCGCATCGGGAGCGTCGATGGCGATGCCTCGGAAATCGAGGCACTGCCCACACTCGACGTCGTCGAGATGGCGTCGCTGCCGGCCGTCGAGTCGCCCGGCAGCACGGATGCCGATCGCCGGCACGACGAGATCGAGGCGTTGCTGCTTGCCGAGATCGCGCGAGCGAAGGACGAGGCGGTCGATGCATCTTCCGCAGCCGATGCCGACGATCTTTCCGTCGTCGCCGCTGCGGAGCCTGTGCCCGTGATCGACGGGATGTCCGAGGACATTCCGCCGGAAGCGACGAGCAGCGAGATCGTGCTCGCTCCGATCGACCTGCCGTCGCTCGATCTCGAGGCATCCCGCGCGTCTTCGGCCGTCGAGACCGCGTCGCTCCGGCTCGACGCCGCGCGTCGCGCTCCGCCGATTCTCACGCGTGAAGCACGCGACGCGCAGGAATCCCGCAGCCGCAGCGACGCCCTCGAGATCGAGGCGCGACGCGCGCTCGACACGGCCGAGGAAGAGGCCCGCGTGATCGAGGCCGAGGAGCGCAAGGTGCGGGCGGAGGCCGACGCGCAGGCGCGTACGCAGCTTGCCCAGACGGCACGCGAGGACGCCGTGCACCGCGCCAGGCAGGACGCCGAACGTCGGCAGCGCGAGAAGGAGGAGCGTCGCCAGAAGGAGGAAGAGGCGCGGCGGCGTGCCGAGATGCAGCGGCACGACGCGGAGCGCAACAGGCGCGAGCAGGCGCTCGCCCAGCAGCGGGCCGAGCAGGAGGAACACGATCGCCAGAAGTCCGCGCGGAAGGCGCTGCTCCAGTCGACCCGGCGTTCACCGCTGTCTCGCGCGAAGCCGGCGCTCATCGGCATCGTCGTCGTGCTCGCGGGCGCCGTCGGACTCCTGCACGTCGTCCCGGTCTCGTTCTATGCGCCGACCGTGGCGCAGGTCATCTCGAAGCGGATCGGTGAGCCGGTCACGGTCGGCGCGTTGCGCATCTCGGTCGTGCCCGCACCGGAGCTGAGGCTCTCGGACGTGCGCATCGGCGAGCGCCTCGACATCCGGGCCGACGAGGTGCGGGTGCGCGCGGATCTCGGGTCCGTGTTCGGCGACCAGCTGCGCGTGAAGCGTCTCGACGTCGACCGGCTCGTCGCCGAGGCCGACGCGCTCCCGCGCATCGCAGGCTGGGTGCAGGCGGGCGGCGGCCAGGCGGCGCTCGAGGTGCGTCGCATCGTGCTCTCGGGCGTGCGGCTGTCCGAGCCGGACGTGACGATTCCCGATTTCAACGGTGACGTGCTGCTGGGTCCCGACGGCGCATTCCGCGGCGGGGACCTCCGGCTCGCCGACGGTTCGCTGTCCGCCGAGTTCAGCCGCAACGACGAGGGCATTGCGCTGTCGGTCCGCGGCCGCAACTGGAAGCCCAGCTACGGTCCGGCGGTCGTGTTCGACGACTTCACCGCGAAGGGGCTCATCGACGGCACGTCGATCCGGCTGCGGCAGATCGAGGCGCAGCTCTACGGCGGATCCGGGAAGGGCTCGGCGCAGCTCGACTGGAATGGCAACTGGCGCCTGAAGGGCGAGTTCACGACGCAGCGGGTGCAGCTCTATTCGTTCATGGACGCCGTCACGCGCGATGCACGGTCCGGCGGCGAACTGGAATCACGGGCGCAGTTCGACATGAGCGCGTCGGATTTCTCGCGGCTCTACCAGTCGCCGCAGGTGCAGGCGTCGTTCACGGTGAAGAAGGGCAATCTCGACGGTGTCGATCTGGTCCGGGCACTGCAGGGACCCAAGACGGAAGGGGTCTTCGGCGGCAAGACGCGCTTCGACACGTTGAGTGGCACGCTCGTCGTCTCGGGCGGTCGCTACCAGTATCGCGACCTGCGGATGCAGTCCGGCGTGATGGTCGCGACGGGCCAGTTCGACATCTCCGCCGAGCAGCAGGTCGGTGGACGCGTGCTCGTGGAACTCAAGGGTCCGACCAGCCCGATCCGCAGCAGCTACAGCATCGCGGGCGATCTGAAGACGATCGCGCTGAAACCGTAGCGGGACAGGCGGCGCGGCGGATGCCGAAGACGGTGTCCGCGGCGCCATGTCGCCGGGTGGTGTGTCAGCGCCCCGCGTCTGCGAGACGCGACGCGTCCTCGCGGGTGTCGACATCCGCCAGGATGCCGGGATCGTCCACGTCGACTTCGACGACCTGACCGGGGTCTGCGCCGACGATCCGGCGGGCCCCTTCGTCACCCTGCAGTCCGATGAGTGCCGGACCGTGTTTCGCGGCGAATCCGACCGGATGACCGCGGCGACCTTCATGCACGGGAATCGCGATCGACGCACCGCCGGCGAGGGCTGCCGCCACGCGGCGGATGGTCTCCGGCCGGACGAGCGGCATGTCGCCGAGTGCGACGATCCAGCCATCCGCGCCGGACGCCCCGCGGATGCCGCAGGCGAGGCTGCGTCCCATGCCCTCGTTGGAGTCTTCGCAGATCGTGATGGCGGCGCCGGCCTCGCGGAACACCTGTTCGACAGCAGCATCGCCGGCACGCACGACGACGATCACGTCGGACACCGCGTCGCGCAGATGACGCCACGCGATGTGCGCCAGCGGTTCCGCGTGTTCGCCGACCGGGTGCACGAGCTTGCCGCCGCCGAAGCGACTGCCGCTGCCCGCGGCGAGCAGGACGCCGACGATCCTCACGGCCGGATCGGGCGCGGTCGGGCGACGCGGGGGACGGCGTTCTTTCCGCAGGACTTCGCGATGGTCTGACCCCCCGCGCTGCGAGGGCAGACGGCGCGGGTGGTGCGCGTCGCAGCGCCGCGGGCTGTCGGCGTTGGTTCTCGCCGCGGAGATGGCGATGCGGTCGCGCGCGGAGCCGGTGTTCGCGGCACTTCGACTTCGCCGCGGCGCAGGCGCGCGGGCGCAGGCTGGTCGAACACGGCGAGCTGCACGCCGGGCGCGTCGTTGCCGGGCGATGCACCGCGCGGGGCGTCGTCCGACGGCGCGACATGCACCGGAGCCGGCGTGTCGGACCGCGCGAAATGGCTGCGGGCGAGCGGCGGATGTTTCGCGAAGTAGCGCTTCACGCCGTTGGCCAGCGCCCGGGCAAGCTTGTCCTGATAGGCCTCGTCGTTGAGGCGTTCCTCTTCCTGCGGATTGCTGATGAATGCCGTCTCGACCAGGATCGACGGCATGTCGGGCGCCTTCAGCACGGCGAAGCCGGCCTGCTCGACGCGCGACTTGTGGAGTGAATTCACGTTGCCGAGTTCGGACAGCACGGCACGGCCCAGCTTGAGACTGTCGTTGATCGTCGCCGTCTGCGAGAGGTCGATCAGCACCTTCTTGAGGAAGGGGTCGGGCACGTCGATGTTCACGCCGCCGATCAGGTCTGCGTCGTTCTCGCGCTTCGCGATCCAGCGGGCAGCGGCCGATGTCGCACCGCGTTCGGACAGCGCGAAGACGGACGACCCGCGGGCGTGCGGCTTGATGAATGCGTCCGCGTGGATCGAGATGAACAGGTCGGCCTGGACAGCGCGCGCCTTGATGACGCGGTTGTGCAGCGGCACGAAGAAGTCGCCGTCGCGGATCAGCACGGCACGCATGTTCGGGAGTTCGTCCACGGCGGCTTTCAGGCGCCGGGCGATGGCGAGCGTGACGTCCTTCTCGAACGTGCCGTTGTGGCCCTTCGCACCGGGGTCCTCGCCGCCGTGGCCGGCGTCGATCGCGACGGTCACGAGGCGCTCCATGCGCGGTTCGTTCGGCGACGCTTCCGGCGGTGTCGCGCGCGCGACGGCCACGGGCTTCGCGGCGGGCCGCTCGACGGGTTTCTCGGCGGGGCGCTCGGCGACCGCGGCCTCGGCGGGCTTCTTCAGCGGGATCGGAGCGGGGCGAGGCGTCGCTTCTGCGGATGGCGCGACCTCCGCGGGTACCGGGCCCGCAGGTTTCGCGATGGTGTCGGCGGGCGGCGGACCGGACTTCGCGGGCGCCGATGATTCCGATGGTGTCCGCGGAGCGGCCGGCGCCTGCGGCGCCGCCGGTGTCTGCGCGGCACCCTCGAGCATCGCCATCAGGGCATCCGGCTTCTCGCGCGGATACAGGTCGAGCACGAGGCGATGGCCGTAGCGTCCGACGGGTTCGAGCGCGAAGACCTGCGGCTGCACGATCGTCTTCAGGTCGAAGACCAGCCGCGTCACACCGGCCTTGAACCGGCCGATGCGGACCGACTTCACGAACGGATCGTTCGGCGGGATCTGCGTCGCCAGCGCGTCGAGGAGATGGAGCCCTTCGGCGTCCTCGATGTCGAGCACGAGGCGGGCGGGCTCCGGCATCGTGAACATCTTGTGGCCCATCGCCTGCCGGGACTCGATGGTGAACCGGGTGTAGTCCTGACCGGGCCAGACGCGCGTCGCGGTGATCGTCGTGGCGGCAGACGCCGGGACGACGATCGACAGCGTCGCTGCGGCGAGCGCCCACGCGAACGCCGCGCGGACGAGTCGTCCCCGCGGGCTGGTCATTTCAGCGCGTCTCTTGCCCACTGCGCACCTCTGTCGGTGTGTGCCGTCACCGCGGCCGAGCGACCCCCGTCGGGCGTCGTTTCCAGGGTGATGGCGAGGTCCGGCACGGGGAGTTGCGAGCCGGCTTTCTCGGGCCATTCGACGAGGCAGATGTCGGTGCCGCCGAAGTGTTCGAGAAGTCCGGAATCACGCAATTCCGTGGGCGTATCGAACCTATAAAAATCAAAGTGGTACAAGGATAAACTAGAAAGTGCATAAGCTTCAACCAGCGCGTACGTCGGGCTCTTGACCCGGCCGGCGTGCCCGAGTGCGCGGAGGAGTCCCCGGACGAGCGTCGTCTTGCCGGCGCCGAGGTCGCCATGAAGGTGCAGGACGGCGCCGGGGACGACGCCGAGCGCGAGGCGGCGGCCGAGATCGAGTGTCGCGTCCTCGTCGGGCAGCGGGATGCACGGGAAGGTCGTCGTCATTTCGTGGCTCCGATACCGGCCGACACTGCATGCGCGTCGACGATCTCGAGGAACACCTGCAGCGTCGCGAGTTCGTCACCGCGGCGCCACGCGATGCCGACCTCCGTCTGCGGGCTCTTCTCGACGAGCGGCTTGTAGACGACCCCCGTGCGGCCGAGGTGTTCCATCGACGCCGGGATCAGCGCGACGCCGATCTCGGCGGACACGAGGCTCACGATCGTCTGCATCTGCACGGCCTCCTGCGCGAGTCGCGGGCTGAATCCGACGCGCCGGCAGAAGCTCACGATGTCGTCATAGAGCCCCGGCGCGATGTGGCGTGGCGTCAGGACGAACGGTGCCTCGGCCAGCGCCGCGAGCCGGATCGGTCCGTCGACCTGCGCGAGCGGATGCCGTGCGGGTAGCGCGGCCACGAGCGATTCGCGATGCAGCGGGCGGTACTCGAGCAGCGCGTCGCCGAGCGGCGGCATGACGAACCCGATGTCGATGCTGCCTTCCGACAGCGCCGCGACGAGCAGGTCGGTCGTCGCCTCCCGCAGCGTCAGCCGCACGCCGGGCGCGCGGCTCCGGAACTCGCGCAGCAGCGGCGGGAACACGTGATAGTCCGCGACGCTCACGAAGCCCACGGCCAGTTCGCCGGCCTCGCCGCGACTCGCCCGCTGCGCCGCGAGCACGGCGCCAGCGGCGCGTTCGAGGATCTGCCGTGCTTCGCGGAGGAAGGCCTCGCCGGCCTTCGTGAGTTCGACCTTGCGCTGCGTCCGGAGCAGGAGCTGCGCGCCGACGATCTCCTCGAGGGCGCGGATCTGCATCGAGAGCGGTGGCTGGGAGATGTGGAGGCGCTTCGCGGCGCGTCCGAAATGGAGTTCCTCGGCGACGCTCACGAAGTAGCGCAGGTGCCGGAGTTCGAGGTTCATCGATTCGTTTTTCGTATCGAAAGCGGTTGGACAATATATTAGACGCCAGTTGCGGGCCGCGGGCACACTGCCTGGCTCGCTCGTGCCGTCTCCGGTGCGGGCATCCGTGAATCCACAAGTGACGGGAGGTCTTCCATGGCTGACAACTGGCGTTCGAAACTCATCACCGCGGGCATCGCGCGGTCCCCGAACCGCGCGATGCTGCGCGCCGTCGGCTTCGGCGACGACGACTTCCAGAAGCCCATCATCGGCGTGGCGAACGGCCACTCGAACATGAACCCCTGCAATGCCGGCATCCAGCCGCTCGTCGACCGCGCGATGTCGGCCCTGCGCGCCGAAGGTGCGATGCCGCAGTCGTTCGGCGTCCCGACGGTCACCGACGGCATCGGCATGGGCACCGAGGGCATGAAGTACTCGCTGATCTCCCGCGAGGTCATCGCCGACGCCATCGAGACGTCCACGAACGGCCAGATGATGGACGGCGTGCTCGTCGTCGGCGCCTGCGACAAGAACATGCCGGGCGGCATGATGGCGATCGCCCGCATGAACGTCCCCGCGATCTACGTCTATGGCGGCACGATCAAGCCGGGCAACTGGAAGGGCACGGACCTGACGATCGTCAGCGCCTTCGAGGCGGTCGGCGCCTACACGGCCGGCAAGATGAGCAAGGAAGACTACGACGGCATCGAGCGCAACGCCTGCCCGACGGTCGGCGCGTGCGGCGGCATGTACACCGCCAACACGATGTCGTCCTCGTTCGAGGCGCTGGGCATGAGCCTGCTGGGTTCGTCGCAGATCGCCTCCCCGGACCCCGAGAAGGCCGATTCGGCCGAGGCGTCCGCGAAGGTGCTCGTGCAGGCCGTCAAGAAGGGCCTGAAGCCGCGCGACATCATCACGCGCAAGTCGATCGAGAACGCGGTGTCGCTGATCATGGCGACGGGTGGTTCGACGAACGGTGTGCTGCACTTCCTCGCGATCGCGTCCGCCGCCGAAGTCGAATGGACGATCGACGACTTCGAACGCGTCCGCAAGCAGACGCCGGTGCTGTGCGACCTGAAGCCGTCCGGCCGCTTCGTCGCGACCGACTTCCACAGGGCCGGCGGCGTGCCCGTCGTCCTGAAGATGCTGCTCGACCACGGCCTGCTGCACGGTGACTGCATGACCATCACCGGCCGCACGATCGCCGAGGAACTGAACGCGATGAACCCGGTGCGCCGCACCGACCAGCAGGTCATCCGCGACTGGGACGACGCGATGTACAAGCAGGGCCACCTCGCGATCCTGAAGGGCAACCTCGCGCCGGAAGGCTGCGTCGCCAAGATCACGGGCCTGAAGAACCCCGTCATCACCGGCCCGGCCCGCGTGTTCGACTCCGAGGGTGAGACCATGGAAGCGATCGTCGCCGGCAAGGTGAAGGCGGGTGACGTCGTCGTGATCCGCTACGAAGGTCCGAAGGGTGGTCCCGGCATGCAGGAAATGCTGGCCCCGACGTCCGCGCTGATCGGCCAGGGCCTCGGTGAATCGGTCGGACTGATCACCGACGGCCGCTTCTCCGGTGCGACTTGGGGCATGGTCGTGGGTCACGTGGCGCCCGAAGCCTTCGTCGGCGGCAACATCGCGCTCGTTCAGGACGGCGACCTCGTCACGATCGACGCGCATCAGCTGCTGATCGAGGTGAAGGTGTCCGACGAGGAACTCGCGAAGCGGCGTGCCGCCTGGAAGCAGCCGGCGCCGAAGTACACGCGCGGCCTGATGGGCAAGTACATCCGCCTCGTGTCGACGGCGTCGAAGGGCGCGGTCACCGACTGCCCCGAGTAAGTTCCGGCAGGAAATGGAAAGCCCCTCGATCCGTGAGGATCGAGGGGCTTTTTCCTTGATTCGTCCTGCCGGGATCGAGGCGTCAGAAGAGATCGATCTCGCCCGTCGCCATGCTCGTCTGCTGTACCGGCCGGTGCGCGAGCGACTTGACCATCACCTCGGCGTCCGAGTCGATGATCGACAGCTGGGCCTTCAGCGCCTTCGCGTCGCGCGCCTCCGACACGACGGTGGCCAGGCGCGACACGAGTTCGTGGACGACCGCCTTGCGGCGCCGGACGTGCTCGATCAGCTGACTCGCGATGTCCTCGAACTGCAGCGAGATGATCCCGGAGCTGACGTGGTCGCGGAGCTGCTGCGAGAGACTGCCGGCGTCGTCCGTCAGCGGGGCGAGTTCGGCGAAGCTCGTGGACAGCGACGACGCCGTGCTCGCGATGATGCTGCGCAGCTGGTCGAGCTCCGCGTCGAGTTCGCCGAACTGCGCCTCCAGACGAAGCAGCGTCGCCGACATCGCGGCGACATCGTTCTTCGTGGTCTTCGATCTCATGCGGATTATTCCCTGTGCCCGTTGCCCGAACCGCCCATATCGGCCGGCGGCCCGCCGGGTTGAGGGATCTCAGAAGTACCAGTAGGGGCGCGGACCGCCACGGAACGGCCGGAACGGGTACGGGTAGCCCCAGCCGCCGTACATGCCCTGGTAGCGCAGGCGGGTGTCGGTCTCGACGCTGCCGACGTAGGAGTTCTGGAGATGGTCGAGCACGTCGTCCGGGACGCCCTGCTCGCGCAGCTTCGCGAACTGCGAGCCCGAGAGTGCGTGCACGGTCCGGGTGTCGCGCAGGCGCTGGATGATCTCGGTCGATGGCGTGCCGGCCTTCGCGAGTCGCACGATCTCGTCGAGGCCGAGCGGCTCGGGTCGCTGGAACGTGCCGGCGCAACCACCGAGGACGGCGATGGCCACGGCAGCGACGAGTGCACGGAACCGGATGCGCATCTCAGGGGGCTTCTTCGGAGGTTTCGGGGAGCGGTTCATGGACAGGGCTCCGGTGGATCAGGTGGGTCGTGGCGAGCGCGTACGTCGCGAGGAGTGCGTGGACGAGTCCGGTGCCGGTCGTCGCGCGGGATGCCATCAGGCTGGCGAGCGCGAACGTGAAGAGTTCGCCGAGCATCAGCAGGGTCACGAATGTCGTCACCCGGACCGTCGTCGAGGCTGGTCCGGCGAGCGACCAGCGGCGACGCACCAGGGTCCCGGCACCGAGCGGTGCGAGCAGCGCGACGGCCGCGAACGGTGCGTAGAACACGGCGACGACCGTGGCCTGCCCGGCCGCGCCGGACCACGTGGCCGCCAGGAACGCCACCGTGATCGAGGCGATGTGGGCGCCGATCGCGTGGATCAGTGCGGCGAGGAGGAGGGCGGCGATTGGCGGCATGGGCGGGTCGTGGTCATTGGGGTTGTGGACAGGTTCGGCGCCCGCAGGTTCGGGCGTCCTCGATCTGCATCGCATGGGACGGTTCGGCGTCGCGCCGGGAGGGCGACAGGCTTAAACTCGATCGAACAGTCGTCGCACCGGCGACCCGTCCGATCCACCCCTCGTTTCACGGAGAACATCCATGCTTCATCCGATCGCGCGCGTCCTCGTCCTGGCTTCCGTCGTGGTTCTGTCCGGCATCGCGGGTGGCGCGTCCGCCGGCGACCTCGAGCGAGGCAAGGCGCTGCACGACACATTCTGCGTGGGCTGTCATGGCGCTTCGGTCTACACCCGCCAGGACCGCGTCGCGAACACATACGGCGAGATCCTCCAGCAGGTCGCCCGCTGGCAGGGCAACACGCAGCGGCGCTGGAGCCAGCAGGACATCGAGAGCGTCGCCGACTATCTCGCGGTGCAGTTCTACAAGGCGCCGAACTGATCGACGTCGACGCGTCGCGGCGGTTCGTCGCGACGTCGCGTCAGGTCGAGCCGGCTGCGGCCGCCGGTTGCGGGCGGACCGCATCACCGCGGTCCGGTGGTCAGGCGAGGACGTCCGGATCGAGCTGGCGCTCCAGCCACGTGATCTGATCCTTCAGCAGCAGCTTGCGCCGCTTCATCCGCCGGACCTCGAGATCATCGTGGAACGGGGATACCACCATCCGGTGGATCTCCTCGTCGAGTTCGCGATGCTCGATCTTCATCGCCGCCAGGCGGTGCAGCATCGCTTCGAAGACTTCCGGATCGCCTTCCATCATGGTTCCCGTCGCAGGAGCGGATGGCCCAGCACGATATCGAAGCGACCCGCGAGCGCGCTGCCCGGCTGCGACGACGGCGCCAGGCCGACGAGCAGCATGTCGCGCGAAGCACGGTCGTGGACGCGCGAAAGCAGGAAGTCGGTGGCGTTCTCCGGGGCATCGGCGAGGTACATCTGCGTGTAGAAGGGGCCGAATCCCGGCCCGGTGAGTGCGAAGTGAATGTGCGGCGCGCGACCCGGATACGCCAGCGGCTTGACCGTCCGGAATCGGTAGGCGCCCGCGCGGTCGGTCACGGTGGTGCCGTAGCCCTGGAAGTGCGGATCGACGGGGCGGTCGCTGTCGTCGTCGGGATGGTGGTAGCGCCCGTGGCCGTTCACCTGCCAGATCTCGACCTTGACGCCCGCGACGGCGCGGCCGGCGAGATCGACGACGCGACCCGCGACGTCCGTGATGACCCCGTGCGCAGTGCCCGTGCGACCGGCGACGGTCGTCAGGTCGTTGTCGCGATCCAGCGGCAGTTCGAGTGGATAGAACGGCCCCTGCATCTGCTCCGGCGTCACGACACGCGCGGCCTGCGCCATGCGCGGCAGGAGCAGGCCCGCGGCTCCGGTCAGCACGATGCGGCGTCGGAGGATCCGCAACGGTTGGTGTTCGAGGGAGTTCGGCACGGTCGCCCGATCAGTAGCGGTTGTAGCGCTCGATCGCCTTCAGCATCGAGCGGGTCTCGTTGATGATCGGGACCATCCGCGCTTCCTTGTCGGCGTACTGCGCGAGGAGTTCGACGACGCGTTCGGCGGCAGCCTGCGGGACCACGACGACACCGTCGGCATCGGCGACGAGGTAGTCGCCCGGGTTCACCGTCACGCCGCCGCACTGCACCGGGATCTGCTTGTCGACGCTCACCATCCGGCCCACCGAGGTCGCCGGGCTCACGCGGCGCGACCACACGGGCAGCCCGATCTGGCGGATCTCGGTGACGTCGCGCACGGCGCCGTCGATCACGACACCCGCGAGCCCGCGGACCTTCGCGGTCGTCGCCATGAGGTTGCCCATCGCGGCGATCTCGAGACCGTCCTGCATGACGTACACGAGGATGCTGCCGGGTTCGGCCTGGTCGAGGATCTCGAGGAGGTGGTTCTGGTACTTGCGGCCGTCGTTCTTCAGGACGGGGCGCATCAGCGCCGTCGCGGCGCGTCCGACGATCTTCGTGTCGAGGATCGGCTTCATGTCGGACGACATCCAGCCGCGGGCGCCGGTCGCTTCGTCGACGGCGTCGGCAACGTTGCCCGTGCTGTGCACGGGATCGCGCAGCACCGCGATGATCTCGTCGGGCGTGAGCGCGAACGCGCTGGTGCAATGGAGGGCGATCAGCAGGACGGCGGCGTGCCAGCGCGACATGGGAATACTCTCGGAAAAGTGCGGAAACAGACGATCCGATGATACGCCGCGGTGCCTATTTCACCGAGAGAAGCCAGGTCAGGATGTCGCCCTTTTCCGTCGCGGTGCAGGCGCGTCCGACGACGTAGAAACAGTTCACGTCGAACCAGAGCGTGACCTTGTCGGAGTCGGTGAATCGCGCCGGATTGGCGCTCGGTGCCAGCGGCTTGATGTCGCGCCGGATGCGCGACCGATCGGACTTCATGCCGGTCGATCCGGGGTGGCAGGCGGCGCAGTCGGCGCGGATGGCACCGGTATGTCCTTCCACTGTCTGTCGCGGATCGGCGCTGTGGCAGTGCACGCAGGCGTGCTCGCCGTTCGCGGTCGTGTGGACCTTCATGTAGAACGCGCGGCCGCGCTCCGGCGAGAACCCGCTGAACCCCGGCGACTCCGCATTCGCGGCGCGCGCCCAGGTGGCGAGCAGGGCCTCGGGATCGGTGGCGGACGCGGGCGGCGCGAACAGCGGGGCCAGCACGCAGAGCAACGTCGACAGCAGGCGGATGAACATGGACGGCCCCCTCGGATCGGAGCCGTCAGTATCGCGCGGTCCCGGCCGCAAGTGCAGCTGGCGTCGGCCCGGCGGTCAGCCGGCGCGCGCGACCCGCACGACGCGACTCGTGGTCGCGGCGGTTGCCGTGGCAGCGGCGCGGTATCGCTGGTAGTACGCGAGCACCTTCGGCACGTAGCTGCGCGTCTCGGCGTACGGCGGGATCGATCCGTAGCGCTGCACGGCGCCTTCGCCGGCGTTGTACGCCGCGATGACGAGCCGGAGGTCGCTGCCGAACATCGCGAGGAGGTCGCGGAGGTAGCGCGTGCCGCCGTCGATGTTCTGCTTCGGGTCGAGCATGTCGGTGACGCCGTAGCGGGCGGCCGTCTCGGGGATCAGCTGCATCAGCCCGCGGGCGCCCTTGCTGGACTTCGCGAGCGGGTTGTACGCGGACTCGGCGGAGATGACGGCGTGGATCAGCGCCGGCTCGACGTTGTGCTGCCGGGCCGCCGCCTGGACGTGTTCGTCGTACCGATCGCGGACGACGCGGCCGATGCGCCTGGCGCTGCGGTCCTGGACGAGGGCCGCGACCGGGCTCGGTGTCGCGACCTTCGCCTTGATGACGACCATGCAGCGCTGGTCGTTCGGGATGTTCGTGAAGAGCGGCACGCCGTCGGTCCCGTTGCACCGGTAGATGTCCGCCTGCGCCGCGACGCTCAGGGTCAGCAGGATGCCGCCCAGCGGGAGTCGGAGTCGGTGTCGGATCGTTCGGAGGTGCATGCCGTGTCTGCGGATCGTCGGTTCGTGGTGCCCTGAGGCCTCGCTGCGCAGCCCGTGGGGCAACTTCCCTGCCACCGGCTGACGTCGCGTTAACGACTGTCGGCGCCCACGACTTGAGTGATCGCTTTGCGAGGCGGGATCAGCACCGTCGCCAGCGCCGAGAGCACGAGTCCGAGCGCTCCGAACTCGGTCCAGCCGGGCCGTTCGCCGAGCACCAGCATGCCGCTGAAGACGCCGATCACCGGGATCGCGAGCGTGCCCAGTGCGAGGGCGCCGGCCGGGGCGAGCGTCACGAGCCGGAACCAGAGCCAGTGGCACAGCAGGAAGGCGACGAAGATGTTGTAGACGAGCCCGATCATCGACGGCGTCCCGATGGGGCGCCACTCGGAGTGTTCGATCGCGACGGCGCCGACGACGAG
>CAUJJX010000309.1 GCA_963205165.1 Pseudomonadota bacterium
TACAGGCTCACGCCGATGCTGCCGGTCACGTAGACCTCCTGGCCCAGCGTCTCGAACGGGCGGGCGAGGGCGGTCAGCAACTTGCGCGCGGTCGCGGCGACGCCGTCGCGGCTGTCCTGGTTCTCGAGCAGCACCGCGAACTCGTCGCCGCCCCAGCGCGCGACGGTGTCCTCGTCGCGGCCCTGCTGGCGCAGGCGTTCCGCGACCTCGGCGAGCAGCGCGTCACCGCCGGCGTGGCCGAAGGCGTCGTTCACCTTCTTGAATCCGTCGAGGTCGATGAACAGGATCGCGACGCTGCGGCCGGCGCGTCGCGCGCGCGCCACGGCCTTGTCGAGACGGTCGAGCAGCAGCGCGCGGTTCGGCAGTCCGGTGAGCGGATCGTGTGTGGCCTGCCAGCGCATCTCCTCCTCGAGCGCGCGGTTCTCGCTCACGTCGGACAGCGCCAGCACCATCCCGATGATGTGCAACCCGTCGCGCACCGGATTCGCCGACCACCGGATCGCGCGTTCCCTGCCCTCGCGATCGGCGAGGACGTACGTCGCGGGCGGACGCACGCCGCGTCCGAGGACGACGCACTCGTGCACCGGTGCGGCGACGGCCCGGTCGTCGGCTTCCTCCCGGGCGTGGACGACGACGTCGACGTGCAGGCCCTGCGCGTCCTGACGCGACCAGCCGGTCAGTGCCTCGGCCACCGGATTCAGGTACTCGATGCGGCCGCTGCGGTCGGTCGTGATGACGCCCTCGCCGACGGCCTGCAGCGTCGCGCGCATCCGGCCGCGTTCCTGGCGCAGCGTGTCGAGTGTCTGCGCGAGCCGCCGCCAGCTCCAGACCGGGTACGCGACGATCACCCCGACGAGCGCCGCCGACGGACCGAACCACGTGCCACCGCGCGTGAACAGCAGCCAGGTGCCGGCGAGGAGCAGCGCGACGAGCGTGCCGGTCGCGGCGAGCGTCCAGCGTCCGCGGCACAGCGGCAGCACGAGTAGCGGCAGCAGCGCGAGTGCGGCGGAGAGACTCCAGTGCGCCGCACGGGGCAGCGGCGCCACGAGCGTGCCGGCTTCCAGATTGGCGAGCAGGTGGGCGTGAACCTCGATGCCGGGCATCGGCCGGCCCTGCGGCGAGACCGGCGTGGCGAACGCCTGCCCGAGTCCGCCGGCCGTCGCGCCGACGAGCACGAACCGGTTGCGGACGGCCGCGAGACTGTCGGGATCCCGGTCGATCAGTCGGGAATAGGGGATGTGGCGGAACGTCTGCGTGCCGCCGAAGAACGGCACGAGCACGCGCCGGTCGCGGCTCCAGCGTTCGGCGTTCGTCGCGAGGTTCGACGGGCGGGCTTCCGCGGCGTGCGGTATCCGGATCCCGGCGGAGGCGGAGCGCAGCAGCGACACCGCGAAGGCGGGCCACCGTTGTGTGCCGGGCCCCGCTTCGAGATAGGCGCTGCGCACGACACCATCGGTCTCGAGTTCGACATCCACGTGACCGAGCGACACGACCCGGGCGAGCGGTGCGACGGGCAGCGTCGCGGCGACCCGGCCGTCCGACCGGTTGTCGGGCGCGACGGGCAGCACGACGCGCCCGATCGCCTGCGCCGCCTCGACGAGCTGCGCGTCGGCCGCGGCGTCGGCGGCGTCGGGTTCGGCGAACAGGATGTCCATGCCGACGGCGCGCGAGCCTGCCTGCCGGAGCGTGTCGAGCAGTTGCGCGTGGATGGTCCGGGGCCACGGCCAGCGGCCCAGCCGTTCGAGGCTCTCGGGGTCGATCGCGACGATCACGATGTCGTCGGCCGCCGGCCGTTCCCACGCCTTCAGCATCGTGTCGTAGACGATGGCATCCCAGCGTTCGAGCACGTTGCCGACCGACAGCAGCAACGCGGACAGCATCGGCACCAGCGCGAGCCACAGCGTGTTGGCGCGCGACAGCCTGTGCCGGTGCGGGAGCCGCCTCACAACAGCGGGAAGAGCAGGAACGGGCCGACCCACCACGGGACGCGCGAGGCGATCCGGACGGAGGCCGGGTTCGAGTACGGGCCGGCGCGGCCCTCGTCGTCGAGCCCGCGCACGCGGACGAAGTAGTCGCCGCTGGCGGGGCGCTCGAAACGCGCGCGGGTCGACGACGTGCGCTGCGTCGCGACGGGCTTCGCGAAGTCGGCCGTGGTCGCGAGCTGCGCCTCGAAGCTCGCGGTGCCGGTGGCGGCGGTCCATGCGGCGTCGATGCCATTGCGCTCGGCAGCGACGCTCGTGATGCCCGGTGCCGGCGGCACGACGAGCAGCGTGTGCGCGGGGCCGAACGGGCCGGCGCCGTCGACCGGGCTGTCGACGGCGATGCGCCAGAAATGGCGGCCCGGCGCGAGCGGCGCATCGGGGACGAACTTCGTCGCGGTGCCGGTCTTCCCTTCGGCGATCGGCGACGCGAAGTCCGGCGTGCGGGCGATCTGGACGCGATACATCGCGGTCTCGTCGACCGGCTGCCAGCGCAGCGCGGGCCGCAGGTCGGCGACGGGTTCCGCGGAGGTCTCGACGGCGACGGCGGTCGCCGACGGTGGCGGCGGCAGCACGAGGTCCTGGATGGTGGAGTCGGGACCGACGAAGCCGTCCGCCTCGACGGTCTGCCCCGTGATGCGGTAGCGGCCCGGCGCCGGGCGCGGCACGCGGACGGTGGCGTCGACGACGACGTGCTCCGCGATGACGGCGTCGGGTGCGTCGACGGCAGCGAGCCGCATCCGGACGGGCAGCGCGCCGGCTGCGCGTTCCCAGGAGATCTTCAGGGCGTCCGGCGTGCGATCGACCTGCGCGGCCGATGGCTGCGGGGACGTCCGGCGGAGCCGGCGCGCCGCGGAGAAGAGTCCGTCGCCGTTCTTCGCGTGCGTCGCGCCGACGTGCCAGTGCCAGAGGCCGGGCGCGAGCGGTTCGGCGAGCTTCAGCGCGGTGTCGGCGAGGTCGCGACGGTCGACGACGACGTCGGTGAACGCGGCGTCGCGCGCGAGCTGGAAGCGCCACGTCAGCGGCGTGTCGCCAGCCGTCGTCTGCCAGCGGAACTCGGGCGGCGTCTCGTCGACGAGCGCGTCGGCGGCGGGGACCGTCGCCTTCGGTGCCGACGGTCGCGCGTCGATGCGCACGTGGCGCAGGGCATCGAGCCCCTCGACGTCGAACGGATCGATCGCGCGGACCCGGATGGCATGGTCGCCGGTGTCGAGGCCCGCGAGATCGACTTGCGGCGCGTCGGTGCGGATGTCGGCGAGCAGCGGCGAGAAGCGGTCGGTCGAGGCGACCTGCACGCGGTACGCGACGGCGTTCGCGACGGGCGCGAATTCGATGCGGACGGGCATGCCGACGAGCGTCTCCGGGATCGCGTCGAGCACCGGCGCGGCCAGCAGCGGCGCCGGCGGCAGCGGGGGTTGTCCGGCGGACATGCGGGAGCCGAATCCGGCGTCGACGGCGACGTCGCCTGCGTCGTTCGCGGCGCTCACGGTGCCGCGCAGGACCTCGGTGCTCGTCGTGTCGGCGGCGGGCAGTGTGGCGACGCGGAAGATCGTGCCGCGGACGGACGTGATGCCCGCGCGGGTCCGGAGTTCGAAGCGCGACGCGCTGTCGCGGTCACGCGGCGCCGACGTTTCGGTGCGGCCGCGCACGAGCTGCAGGCGCTGGTCGAACACCTGCGCGTTCGCGTAGCGCGCGAGCACGTCGAGGATCAGTTCGCTGTTCGCGAGCACCCGGACCTCGGTGCCACCGGACAGCGACAGCGCGACGTGGCCGTCGGCATCGGTGCGGATGCGATCGAGGAGGCGCAGCGTGTCGCCGGGGCGCGCCGCCCGCACGGTGCGATCGGACGATTCGATCTCGACGCGGCCGTGCACGGTCTGCACGCGGGCTTCGTCGTCGACGCGCCGCATCCATTCGAGCGGGACCGTCAGGATGGTGCCGGGGGCGAGCCGCAGCGGCTGGCGGACGCGGTTGAGTCGCTGCAGCTTGCGATAAGACACGCGGGCGTCGAGGTAGCGGGCCGTGACGCTCCAGATGCTGTCGCCGGGCTGCACCGCGTACTGCCAGGTGTCCGCGCGGACGGGCGTGGTCTGGAGCGACGCAGCGACGAGGAACCCCAGCCACGACGCGGCGTGTCGAACCGACGGCCGGGCGTCCGGCGGATGCGCGGCGCGCATGCGGGAGTGATGCAACGTCCGGTTCACGATGCGGCGCGAACTCCAAGGGTTGCGTGGTTGTGTCGGCGGCGGGGTCATTCGACTATAAAGCATCGGGTCGACGGCGCAGGGTCCCGCGGAAACGGGCGTCCGTCGATACGACGAATGCCTGATGCGCGGTCGCCGAGAAAGTGCGCGGACGCAGCCGATCCGTCGCGACATCGGCGCCGGCGATCCCGTGCGCGATGGTCGTCGCGGTGTTCACGAGTCCCGGGTCGGGCGTGCGAACATCGGACGTCCGGGCGGCGCGCGGGTGGCTCCGGATCGCGCGTCGCCGCACAGAGAATCCAGGGCCGGTCGAACGGCCCGGAACGAGGAGGAATCCGGTCATGACCGACGAACATCGCGACTATGCGGACAGTGTCCGCGAGCGCTTCCTGCAGGTGGATACCGCCACGCTGTCCGACCTGCTGCACGGCATCGGCCGGCGCGAACAGGTGCTCGCGAACGACCTGCGGCCGTTCTCGCACGAATCGATGCGCGTCGGCGGCTGGGCCTACACGATCCGCGGCCAGATGACGCCGTACGAGGGTCTCGGGGACCCCGAGAAGATGCGCGCCATCGAGGGCGTGGGTCACGGCGAGATCGCGATCTGGGCCGGCGCGACCGAGGGCGTCTGCTGCTTCGGCGAACT
>CAUJJX010000310.1 GCA_963205165.1 Pseudomonadota bacterium
GGCTTGTACTTCACGACCTTGCCGGCGCGCATGCCGGCGTCGGCCGAGACGATCAGCGTCGGCTGCGCGTCGTCGATGCGGGTGGCCAGGCTGTGCGACGCGAAGCCGCCGAACACGACCGAGTGGATCGCGCCGATGCGGGCACACGCGAGCATCGCGAACGCCGCTTCCGGAATCATCGGCATGTAGATCAGGACGCGATCGCCGCGACCGACGCCCAGCGCCTGCATCGACGCCGCGCAGCGCATCACCTCGGTGTGCAGCTGGCGGTACGTGTAGCGCAGTTCGTGGTTCGTCTCGGTCGAGATGAACACCATCGCGAGCTGGTCCTCGCGGGCCGCGAGATGCCGGTCGATGGCGTTGTGGCAGAGGTTCGTCTCGCCGCCGACGAACCATTTCGCGAACGGCGGACGCGAGTAGTCGAGCACGGCGTCGAACGGCCGGTGCCAGTCGACCAGCTGCGCCTGTTCGCGCCAGAAGCCGTCGCGGTCCTCGATGGAACGGCGATGGAATGCCTGGTAGGTGTCTCCCACGATCCTTCTCTCCTCGGTACGTGCAGGTGCTGCCTTCGGAAATGGCGACTACGCGATCTTCACGACGGTGCGTCCACGGACCTGCCCCTTCACGAACGCGTCGAACGCGGCGGGCAGATCGTCGAATCCGATCGTGCGGGTCATCTCCGCGAGATGCCGCGGCTTCATGTCGGTCGCGAGGCGGTGCCACACGGCGCGCCGCTGGGCCATCGGGCAGTTCACGGAATCGATTCCGCAGAGCGTGACGCCACGCAGGATGAACGGCATCACGGTCGTGTTGTAGACGTGGCTCGCTGCGAGGCCGATCGAGGCAATCGGGGCGCCGATCTGCATCGTGCTCGTCATCCACGACAGGACGTCTCCGCCGAGGTTGTCGACGGCACCGGCCCACAGCGACCTGTCGAGCGGACGGATCTTCGCGAGGTCGATCGACGAACGCAGCATCACTTCCTTCGCGCCGAGCGACTTAAGGTAGTCGGTCCCGGCTTCCTTCCCGGTGAGCGCGACGACGTGGTAGCCGAGGCCCGCCAGGATGTCGATCGCGACGGAACCCACGCCGCCGGTCGCGCCGTTGACGATCACGGGACCGTTCGCGGGCTTCAGTCCGTTGGCTTCCATGCGTACGACCGCGAGCCCCGCCGTGAAGCCCGCGACGCCGAGCGCCATCGCTTCGAACGTCGTCAAGCCGGCCGGCAGCGGCACGAGCCACGCGGACGGGATCCGCATCCGGCCGGCGTACCCGCCGTCGTGTGCGACGCCGACGTCGTAGCTGTTCGCGATGACGGCATCCCCGGGCTTGAACGCGGGGTCGGCCGACGACTCGACGATGCCTGCACCGTCGATCCCGCCGACGCAGGGGAAGCGTCGGATGATCTTGCCGGCGCCCGTTGCGGCGAGGGCGTCCTTGTAGTTGATGCTCGAGTACTCGGTGCGGATAACGACCTCGCCCGCGTCGAGTTCGTCGACGGTCATGTCGACGATGCGGCTCGCGACCTTGCCGTCCTCGTTGAAGATGCGCAGTGCCTTGAAACCAGCCATCCGGTTCTCCTCGTGTGTCGTGTGCGGCGAACGGTCCGCTGCCGACGTCGCGACGTCAGCCGAGGTGCGGTTCGCCCAGGTAGCGATGGGTCTGCATCTCGATCAGGCGGCTCATCGTGCGCGCCTGTTCGGGACTCATGTTCACGTCCGAATATAGCGCTGTCGGGTCGCCAGCGGCCGAGACGATGAGCTTCACGCGACGGTCGTAGAACTCGTCGACGAGCCACGTGAAGCGGCGCAGTCGATCGGCTTCGCCCGAGGCCTTGAATTTCGGCACGCCGGACAGGAACACCGTGTGGCAGCGTCGGGCAAGTTCGATGTAATCGGCCTGCGCACGCGGACCGTCGCAGAGCGCCTCGAACTCGAACCACGCGACGTCGCCGGCCTGGCCGCGCGCGGGGATTTCACGGCCCTCGATGCTCGCCACCTGGACCGACGGTGGTTCGCCGGCCACGTGCAGGAACATCTCGGCGAGCGCGCGATCGGCGGCGTCGCCCGGCGGCACGTGCCAGGTCCCGGCCTTCTCGAGCGTGACCTGACGGTAGTCGGTGCCGAGGTCCATGTTGACGACGTCGAACGTCGTCTCGAGCAGGTGGATCGCGGGCAGGAAGTTCGACCGCTGCAGGCCGTGCTCGTACAGCTTCGCCGGCGGCGTGTTCGAGGTCGTGACGACGGTCACGCCCTCGCCGACGAGCGCTTCCAGCAGGTTCGCGAGGATCATCGCGTCGCCGATGTCCGTCACCTGGAACTCGTCGAGGCAAAGCAGGCGGGTGTTTGCGCCGACACCGGCTGCGACACGGTCGAGCGGATTGGCCTGGCCTTGCAGCCGGCGGAGGTCCGCGTGGATCTCGCGCATGAAACGGTGGAAATGGATGCGGCGCTTCGCGGGTTCGGCGGCGGCCTCGAAGAAGCCGTCCATCATGAAACTCTTGCCGCGCCCCACCCCGCCCCAGAGGTACAGCCCGCGGGGCTGGACACTCTTGCGGAACAGCGACCACCAGCCGCGCCCGCGCGACGCAGCCCGCTGGAGGTCCGCTTCGATGCGCGCGAAATACGGGAGGATGCCGCGCTGGGCGTCGTCGAGTTCGAACCCGAGCGCCCGGGCCCGCACCTGGAGCGCGGCCTCGAGCGGAGACTCCGCGACGGCGCCGGAATGCGATGCCGTCAGCGGCGCGCTGCTGCCTGCCACGTCCCGGGCGTCGCGTCGGCGATCAGAGGTTGAGCGAGCGTTTGTCGACACCGAGGGCCGCTTCGTGCAGCGCTTCGGAGAGCGACGGATGCGCGTGGACGATCCGGGCGATGTCCTCGCTGGTCGCGCCGAACTCCATCGCGACGACGGCCTCGGAGATCAGCTCGGAAGCGAAGGGTCCGATGATGTGGACCCCGAGGATGCGGTCGGTCTCTGCGCAGGCGAGCATCTTCACGAAGCCGGCCGTCTCGCCGATCGCGCGCGCGCGGCCGGACGCGATGAACGGGAACTGGCCCGAGCGGTAGGCGATGCCGGCGGCCTTGAGTTCCTGCTCGGTGCGTCCGACCCAGGCGATCTCCGGTGCCGTGTAGATGACCCACGGGATCGTGTCGAGGTTGATGTGGCCGGACTGGCCCGCAATCGTTTCGGCAACGGCGACGCCTTCTTCGGACGACTTGTGCGCGAGCATCGGACCGCGCACGGCGTCGCCGATCGCGAAGACGTTCGGCAGGTTGGTGCGGCAGGTGCCGTCGACCTCGACGTAGCCGCGCGCATCGAGCTTCAGTCCGACGGAGTCGACGTTGAGGCCGGCGGTGTTCGGCACGCGGCCGATCGCGACGACGAGCCGGTCGAATTCGGCCACGTGGCGGGTGCCCTCGCGGTCCGCGTATTCGACGGTCACGGAGTTCTCCGCGGGCGTCACCGACGCCACCTTCGCGCCGGTGTAGATCTTCAGGCCCAGCGGGCCGGTGAACTGGCGGAAGGCTTCCTTCGCGACCTGTTCGTCGGCCGCGGCGAGGAAGCTCGGGAGCGCCTCGAGGATCGTGACTTCGGCACCGAGGCGACGCCACACGCTGCCCATCTCGACACCGATCACGCCGGCGCCGATCACGCCGAGACGCTTCGGCACTTCGGCGAAGGACAGCGCACCGATGTTGTCGCACACGACCTTGTTGTCGACGGTCACGCCGGGCATCGGACGCGGCAGCGAGCCGGTCGCGATGACGACGTGCTTCGCGGCGATCGTCTCGGGCGCACCGTCACCGGCGATCTCGATCTGGTAGCCATCAGGGCCCGCGCCGACGAAGCGGCCGTGACCGTGCATCGAGGCGACCTTGTTCTTCTTGAAGAGCAGCGCGATGCCGGTCGTGAACGTGTCGACGATCTTCTGCTTGCGGGCGAGCAGCTTCGGCATGTCGAGCGAGATGCCCGTCACATTGATGCCATGGTCTGCGAACTTGTGGTGGGCGCGCTCGAAGTTCTCGGAGGACTCGAGCAATGCCTTCGAAGGAATGCAGCCGACGTTGAGGCACGTGCCGCCGAGGCTCGGCTTGCCCTGCGCGTTCTTCCACGCGTCGATGCACACGACGCTCAGGCCCAGCTGCGCGGCACGGATGGCCGCGACGTAACCGCCGGGACCTGCGCCGATCACGGCGACGTCGAAATTCTTGGCCATGGTGTACTCCCCTGTTCTCGGTGCCGTCCCCGACGCTCCGCGGGGCACGGTCCGGTTCGATGATGTGGCCGGCGCTCCGGCCGCGGATGCGGCGGGAGCCTTCGATCACCGCGGCCACCCGGCTGCGGCGATCCGGCATCCGGGCGCCCGCTTTCGCGGAGCGCCCGGGCGGCGTCAGACGTCCAGCAGCAGGCGCGACGGGTCTTCGAGTGCGTCCTTCATGGTCACGAGACCCAGCACGGCTTCGCGGCCGTCGATGATGCGGTGGTCGTACGACATGGCCAGGTAGTTCATCGGGCGGATCACGATCTGCCCGTTCTCGACGACCGGGCGATCCTTGGTGGCGTGGATGCCCAGGATCGCGCTCTGCGGCGGGTTGATGATCGGGGTCGAGAGCATCGAACCGAACACGCCGCCGTTGGAGATCGAGAACGTGCCGCCGGTGAGTTCCTCGATGGTCAGCTTGCCGTCCTGGGCACGCTTGCCGAGGTCGGCGATCTGCTTCTCGATATCGGCGAGCGAGAGCTGGTCGGCATTGCGCAGGATCGGGACGACGAGGCCGCGCGGGCTGCCGACGGCGATGCCGATGTCGAAGTAGCCGTGGTAGACGATGTCGTTGCCGTCGACCGAGGCGTTTAGCACGGGGTACTTCTTCAGCGCGGCGATCGCGGCCTTCACGAAGAAGCCCATGAAGCCGAGCTTCACGCCGTGTTCCTTCTCGAAGCGGTCCTTGAAGCGATTCCGCAGGTCGATGATCCCCTGCATGTTCACTTCGTTGAACGTCGTCAGGATGGCGGCCGTCTGCTGCGACTGGACGAGGCGCTCGGCGATCCGGCTGCGCAGGCGCGACATCGGGACGCGCTTCTCGGGTCGATCACCGAGCAGTGCATCGATGTTCACCGGCGAGGGCATCGGATCGGCGCGGCCCGCCGGTCGAGCCGGCGCAGCAGTGCGGCCCTGCACGACCGCGACGACGTCTTCCTTGGTGACGCGGCCACCGCGACCGGTACCGGCCACGGTTGCGACGTCGATGTTGTTGTCGGCAGCGATCTTCTTCGCGGCCGGCATCGCGATGACCTCACCGGCGGCAGGCGCGTTCGCGGCTGGGGCCTTGGCTGCCGGGGCTGCGGCCACGGGGGCCGGCGCGGGCGCCGCAGCAGGCGTCGATGCCGAGGACGCCTTCGCCTCGGTGTCGATCTGCGCGATGACCTCGTTGCTCGTCACGGTCGATCCGTCGCCCTTCACGATCAGGCTCAGGACACCGGCGGCCGGCGCAGGCAGTTCCATCACGACCTTGTCGGTCTCGACGTCGACGAGGTTGTCGTCCCGCTGGACGAACTCGCCCTGGCGCTTGTGCCAGGCGAGGAGGGTCGCTTCCGCGACCGATTCCGAAAGGGCCGGAACCTTCACTTCGATAAGCATGATGACTCCGTGTATCCGTCTACTCGCACGAGGATTCTTGGGGGCGTGCCGGGATTCAGCCGCCCAGGGTGAGCGCGGCGTCCACGACGGCCTTCTGCCGCTGGTTGTGGAGCGCGAGGTATCCGCCTGCCGGCGATGCGCTCGAGGCCCGGAGCGCGTAGCGCAGCTTCTGGTCTTCGCGCATATGGCGCAGGAGGTAATGCTGGATGCGGTGCCATGCGCCCTGGTTGCCGGGCTCCTCCTGGCACCAGACGACATCGGTCGCGTTCGGGTAGCGCGCGATCTCGGCCTTGAACTCGTCGTGCGGGAACGGGTAGAGCTGCTCGATCCGGACGATGGCGATGTTGTCGATCTTGCGTTCCCGGCGCGCGGCGAGCACGTCGTAGTACACCTTGCCGCTGCAGAACACGATCTGCTTCACGGACTTCGCCTTCAGCGTGTCGACTTCCGGGATGACCGGCTGGAAGCGACCTTCGGCGAGTTCCTCGAGCGACGACACGGAATCCTTGTGCCGCAGCATGCTCTTGGGACTCATGATGATCAGCGGGCGCCGGTACGGACGCAGCATCTGCCGACGCAGCAGGTGGAACATCTGCGCGGGCGTCGAGGGCACGACGACCTGCATGTTGTAGTCGGCGCAGAGCTGCAGGAAACGCTCGGGGCGTGCCGACGAATGCTCCGGGCCCTGCCCTTCGTAGCCGTGCGGCAGCATCATCGTGAGACCGGACAGCCGGCCCCACTTCACTTCGCCCGACGCGATGAACTGGTCGATCACGACCTGCGCACCGTTCGTGAAGTCCCCGAACTGGGCTTCCCAGATGACCAGTTCCGTCGGGGACGCCGTCGCGTAGCCGTACTCGAAACCGAGCACGGCTTCTTCCGACAGCGTGGAGTCGATCACGAGGAAGTCGGGCTGGTTCTCGGTGATGTGCTGCAGCGGGATGAACGTGCCGGCATCCCAGCGCTCGCGGTTCTGGTCGTGCAGCACGGCGTGGCGATGGAAGAACGTGCCGCGTCCGCAATCCTGGCCGGAGAGGCGGACACCGAAACCCTGCTTGAGCAGGCCTGCATACGCGAGGTTCTCGGCCATGCCCCAGTCGAGCGGAAGCTTGCCGAGGCCCATCTGCCGACGATCGGCGATGACCTTGTCGACGCGTGAATGCAGCTTGAAGTGCGACGGAACGGCCGTGAGGCGCTCGGCGAGATGGCGCAGCTCGTCGATGGGCATTCCCGTCTTCGTCTCCTGGGTCCAGGGGACGTTGCGATACGGCGACCAGTCGACCTCGAACGGCGGACGGTAGTTGTACGTGATGCTCTTGTTCGTGTGATGGCCGGCGTCGAGTGCCTCGCGGAACGCAGCGACGAGCTGGTCCGCCTCGCCCTCGCGGATCACGCCCTCGGACTGCAGGCGATCGGCGTAGAGCTTCCGGGTGCCGGGGTGGGCCGCGATGATCTTGTACATCAGAGGCTGCGTGACCATCGGCTCGTCCTGCTCGTTGTGGCCGAGCTTGCGGAAGCACACGAGGTCGACGACGACGTCCTTCTGGAACTCGGACCGGAAATCCATCGCGGCCTCGATCGCGAAGATCACCGCCTCGGGGTCGTCACCGTTCACGTGGATGACCGGTGCCTCGATCATCTTCGCGACGTCGGTGCAGTAGATCGACGAGCGCGTGTCGCGCGGATCGGAGGTCGTGAAGCCGATCTGGTTGTTGACGATGATGTGGACCGTGCCGCCCGTGCCGTAGCCGCGTGTCTGCGACAGGTTCATCGTTTCCATCACGACGCCCTGCCCGATGAACGCAGCGTCGCCGTGGATCAGGACGGGCATCACCTGCCGGCCTTCGCGATCGCGACGACGATGCTGGCGGGCGCGGACCGAACCCTCGACCACGGGATTCACGATCTCGAGGTGCGACGGATTGAACGCGAGTGTCACGTGCATCGGACCGCCGGGCGTCATCACGTCGGACGAGAAACCCTGGTGGTACTTCACGTCGCCCGCGGGCAGTTCGCCGGCGTGCTTGCCTTCGAACTCCGAGAACAGGTCGGCGGGAAGCTTGCCGAGGGTGTTGACGAGCACGTTGAGGCGCCCGCGGTGGGCCATGCCGATCACGAGTTCCTGGACACCCTGCTCGCCCGCGCGCTGCAGCAGGTTGTCGAGCATCGGGATCAGGCTGTCACCACCTTCGAGCGAGAAGCGCTTCTGGCCGACGTAGCGCGTGTGGAGATACTTCTCGAGGATCTCGGCGGCCGTGAGACGTTCGAGGATGTGCCGCTTGTAGTCGGGCCCGTAGCTCGGACGCGAACGCGGACCCTCGAAGCGTTCCTGGAGCCAGCGCTTCTGCGTCGTGTCGGTGATGTACATGTACTCGAGACCGATGGTCCCGCAGTACGTTTCCTTCAGTGCCTGGATGATGTCGCGCAGCGGTGCCTGGCGCGGACCGACGAGCGTTCCGGTGTCGAACACGCGTTCGAGATCGTCGTCGGCGAGGTCGTGGAAGGCTGGTTCGAGTTCAGGGACATGCGGCTTCTCGAGGCGCTTCAGCGGATCGAGGTTCGCGTGGCGCACGCCGAGGAAGCGGTACGAACTGATCAGCTGGAATACGGCGGCCTGCTTGCGTCCGAGCTGCGCCAGCTCGGCGGGCGCGATCTGCGGACGACCTGCGCCACGTTCGCGCGCGATGCGGGCGATCAGTTCGCGCACCGGTTCGTGCGGGACATCCCGCGGGCCCGGCAGGACCTGGATCTGGTCGAAGTAGCGTTTCCATTCGGGCGAGATCGTTTCGTCGCCCTGCAGGTAGGCTTCGTACAGTTCGTCGATGTAGGCCGCGTTGCCCCCGAAGAGGTACGACCCGGACATCAGATCCTTCATCATGCTGCGTCCTCCTTGCGGCGCCGGCCCGTCGGGCTCCCGCACCGTCACTACGGATTCGATGGTGCCGGCGGCCGGATCCGGCTGTTGTCAGTGGCGCGCCGGAGTGGCGGGCGGACGCAGCCTGTGCGCCCTGCCCTGTCCTCCGGTCAGCCCCGCTGGTCGACCGGTCTCACGTTGCGGGCGACGGCACCCTGGTAGAGCTGGCGCGGACGACCGATCTTGTACTCGGGGTCCGTGATCATCTCGTTCAGCTGGGCGATCCAGCCGACGGTGCGGGCCAGCGCGAAGATCGCGGTGAACAGCTGCACCGGGATGCCGATGGCCTTCTGGACGATGCCCGAATAGAAGTCGACGTTCGGGTAGAGCTTGCGCGACACGAAGTAGTCGTCTTCCAGCGCGATCTTCTCGAGCGCCATCGCGAGCTTGAAGAGCGGGTCGTCGTGGAGACCCAGCTCGTTCAGGACTTCGTGGCAGGTCTCGCGCATGAGCTTCGCGCGGGGGTCGTAGTTCTTGTAGACGCGGTGGCCGAAGCCCATCAGCCGGAACGGGTCGTTCTTGTCCTTGGCGCGGGCGATGAATTCCGGGATGTGATCGACGGAGCCGATCTCGGCCAGCATGTTCAGC
>CAUJJX010000311.1 GCA_963205165.1 Pseudomonadota bacterium
TCGACGAGGCGCGCGCCGATCTGCGCGATGCGTCCGCCGACGACGGCGCTCGCCTCGTAGGCAAGCCGCGTCCCGTCGGCCTCGACGACGAGTCGCACGCTCGCGACGCCGCGCCCGAATCCGGCGATGCCGCCCGTGCCCTCGAAGCCGAGCGTGTACGACTCCGGCGGCACCGGGTCCGACACGGTGAGTCGCCCCGTGAAGCGCGCCTTCACGGGGCCCACGGCCGCGACCATCGCCATCGTGTACTCGGTCTCCGACAGCTTCTCGACCGACTCGCAGCCGGGGATGCTGCGACGGAGGATGTCGGGGTCGTTGAGTGCGTCCCAGAGCCGGTCGCGCGGCAGCGCGATCCAGCGTTCGCCGGTCAGGTTCATGAAGGTTTCCGATTTCGGGGAGGAGGATTCGCGGCAAGCACGCCGGCCAGCCGTTCGAGGCTCGCGAGGTTGTGGACCGGCAGGAAGTCGTCGGCCTGCGGCAGCAGCGCGCGGATGCCCGCCGCGAGCGGTTCGAACCCGTCGTGGCGCAGCAGCGGATTCAGCCAGACGAGGCGCCGGCAACTGCGCCGCAGCCGCGCCGCCTCGACCGCGAGCACGTCGGGATCGCCGCGTTCGAGGCCGTCGGTGATGAGCAGCACCGTCGCCCGTGCGATCGGCACGCGCCGCGCGTGCCGGCGATTGAATTCGCCGAGCGACGCACCGATCCGCGTGCCGCCGGCGTAGTCGTCGACGGCGTCCGCGATCCGGGCGAGCGCGGCGTCCGGCGCGCGTTCGGCGAGGCTTCGCGTGATGTCGGTGAGGCGCGTCCCGAACACGAAGGCGCGGACCTCGTGGAGATCGCGCGCCGCGGCGTGGACGAATCCGAGCAGGACTTCGGAGTAGCGCCGCATCGAACCCGACACGTCGCACAGCACGATGAGCGGTGGCGGCTGGCGACGCGGTGCGCGACGCCGGAGGTCCGCCATCACGCCGCCTTCGCGCACGGTTGCGCGAAGCGTGGCCCGCAGATCGACGCGCCGGCCGCGCGGGTCCGGCACGTGGCGCCGCACGGGCAGCGGACGCAGCAGCAGCCGCAGGCGTTCGACGTGCCGGCGGATCTCGGCGATGCGGTCGGGCGCGAGCGTCGCGAAGTCGGCCTTGCGCAACTGTTCCGCCGCCGACGCGGAGCCCGACGCGTCGCGCGTCCGCGACGGCGGTGCATGGCCTTCACCGGACGCAGCGGACTCGATCGACTCGCCACGCTTGCGGACCGCGGCGTCCGCCGGGGTACCGGCCCTGGCTCCGCGCGACGACGAACGCAGCCCGGCGGCAGGTCCGGCGCCGCGCACCCGGAAGAAATGATCGAACAGCGCATCGAATGCGTCGCGCTGGTCGTGCCGCGACACGAGGCTCGCGCGCAACGCGGCGCGGACGTCGTCGCGACGGCCGGGGCCGAGCGCTTCGAGCGCATGGACGGCATGCACGACACCGTCGACACCGACCCGGATCCCGTTGTGGCGCAGGGCCGCCGCGAATTCCGCGAGATGCGCGACGAGTGTCACGCCGGCACCGCTGCCGCACCGGCGAGCATCGCGTCGACGCCGGCCGCGCGCACGAGACCGAGATCGTCCTGCGACTTGATGAGTGCACCGAGCGTCACGGCCGCCGTCTGCGCATCGAGCGTCGTGCAGCCGAGCGCGACGAGGGCGCGCGCCCAGTCGAGCGTTTCCGCGACGCCGGGCAGGCGGTAGAGATCGAGCTGCCGCAGGCGCTGCACGAAGGCGACGACGGCGCGCGAAAGTGCGGCGCCCGCCTCGGGCACCTTGCGCTCCAGGATCGCGAGTTCGCGCGCCGCATCCGGGTAGTCGACCCAGTGGTAGAGGCAGCGGCGCTTCAGCGCGTCGTGGATCTCGCGCGTGCGGTTGGACGTGAGGATCACGATCGGCGGCTCGGCGGCGCGCACCGTGCCGAGTTCCGGGATCGTGACCTGGAAGTCGGATAGCACCTCCAGCAGGAACGCCTCGAACGGCGCGTCGGTGCGGTCGAGTTCGTCGATCAGCAGCACGGGCGTCTCGCCGCCGACCGAGTGCAGCGCGCGCAGCACCGGGCGACGCTGCAGGAAGCGCTCGGCGTACAACCCGGACTCCGCCAGTTCGTGTCCGGTACCGGCCGCTTCGGCGAGCCGTACCGCGAGCATCTGCCGCGCGTGGTTCCACTCGTAAACCGCGTCGGCGATGTCGAGCCCCTCGTAGCATTGGAGGCGGATCAGTTCGCGACCAAGCGTCGCCGCGAGCACCTTCGCGATCTCGGTCTTGCCGACGCCGGCCTCGCCTTCGAGCAGCAGCGGGCGACGCAATCGCAGCGCGAGGAACACGGCGGTCGCCAGCTCGCGGTCCGCGAGATAGTGACCGGCGGCGAGCAGCGCCTCGGTGTCGTCGACGGACTCCGGGATCGCGCTCATCGCCCCGCCGCCCGCAGGGTGATCCGCACCTTCGCGTGGCGTCGATCCGGTGCCACGCACCATTGCCGCCCTTTCTCCCGCCGCACGCCGGACGACGAATCCCCCGCCGTTTCAGGCGAAAACACGCTTCGCGCCCCGCGGATCGCCGCGGTCGTCACGGCTGCGTGTCGCGCGAGCCGCACAAGCACGCAACTTGCGAACGTCGACGCCGGCATCCCCGCCACGCCATCGGCATCCGCGTCCGCACCATGGCCTTCTTCAGCGTCGACATGCGCGTGCTGCGCTCCTTCCTGTCGGTCGTCGAGACCGGCAGCATCACCGAGACGGCGCGCCGCCTCGGTCGCACGCAGCCCGCGATCACGCTGCAGATGCGGCGGCTCGAGGAACTCACGGGCAAGGTGCTGTTCGTCGCCGACAGCCGCCGCCCCGTGCTCACCGACGAGGGCCGGATGGTGCTGGCGTACGCGCGCTCCATCCTGCGGCTGCACGACGAACTCCACGCGCGGCTCGCGTCCACCGACATCGAGGGCCATGTGATCCTCGGCACGCCGGATCTTTACGCCGCCTTCCTGCTGCCGAAGGTGCTCGCGCTCTTCCGCAAGGCCTTCCCGCGGATCCAGGTGGAACTGCGCTGCTGCCTGTCGACGCCGCTCGTGTCGCTCGTGCAGCGGGGCGAGGTCGACATCGCGCTCGTCACGCGCCTGCCGGGGTTCGCCGGCGGACAGGTCGTGCGGCAGGAACAGCTGATCTGGGTGATGGGCGAGGGACACGACGTGCATCGCGCGGAGCCCGTGCCGCTCGCGCTGCTGCCGCCGGGGAACATCTATCGCGACTACGCGATCGAGGGCCTGGAGCAGGCAGGCCGCAAGTGGCGCATCGCCTGCGTGAGCGAGAGCGTCGGCGGACTGCAGGCAGCCGTCTTCGCCGGGATGGCCGTGACCGTGCTGTGCAAGAGCGCGCTCGTCCACGGCATGCGGCAGCTCGGCATCCAGGACTACTT
>CAUJJX010000312.1 GCA_963205165.1 Pseudomonadota bacterium
GACGGACGCAGCGTCGTGTTCGACGGGTCCGACTGGTCCGGCCGGCTGAACGTCGACTACATGCTGCCCACCCGGCACACGCTCTACGTCGGCGCGGAGATCCGGCGAGGCGATGCCGTGTCGGTCGGTCGATCGTCACCGGCCCTGTCCGGCATCGCTCGCGCCTGGGTGCTCGACGACGTGTTCACCGACGCGGCCCGATACGCGTACCGCATCCGCTCGATCTCGACCATCGCGACGATCGGCTACAACCTGCCCTTCGCGACCCGCCACTCGCTCGACCTCTCGTGGCGCCACATCCGGTCCGAACCGACGGAGCAGTCGGGCGCCTACGGCGGCGACATCCGCTACATCGTCAATCAGGTGTCGGTGGCGTATCTGGTGCGGTTCTGAGGCGACCTCGCCCGGGGATCGGCTAGCCGCCGCGCAGCACGCTGAAGCGACGGAACATCTCGACCGGCAGCGGTACCTGCAATGACCAGACGATCGACATCGGACGATCGCCCTCCGCGGATTCCAGAACGACCGGACCGAGGGCGCAGTAAGGATGCTCGCGCGATTCGCGCACGAAGAGCTGGAAGGTCCAGCCGCTGTGGTCGCTTTCGAGATAGCGCCGGCCCGACATGGTGTCTGGTCCGGCAGCGTTCTGCGTCTGCCAGTGGAAGCGCGACGGACTGATCGCATAGTCGTGATACGCGATCCGCTCGTGATAGCCCTCGCGCTTGTCGAGTGTCACGAACATCAATTCGATCTTCTCATCGGCAATCGCCAGCACACCCGCCTGGAACGGGCTGCGCCGGTCGCCGCGCAGCCATCCGACCGCGGTGAGGATCTCGCGGATCTCGTAGCAGCCATGCAGCGTCAGCGGCCAGTCCGCCGGACACCCCGGCAGCGCGTGACCCTCGAGATCGGACAACTCGTCGAGGTGCGCAGCCAGCTCGCCAAGTTCGACGCACAACGCCGGATGCCCTTGCAGGCGCTGGAGAAACGCCGCGTCGTCCATCACGTGCTTCCGGTCCGCGTAGAGCTGATACGCGAGCATCTGGGCGATGCGGCGCGTCCGCACATCCGGATTCGAAGGCGCGTCGAACGGCGCCTTCGCGAGTGCGCCCCACGTGACGAGCCGCGCGGAATCGTTGGCGTGCAGCAGCGTGCGCAGGTTGCCACCGAGGTAGGCCTCGTCCGGACCCTCGGGCAGCGCGGGCAGTCCGGCGGCGCGCTTCAGCGCACTCCAGTGGCCCTTCGATCGGTAGACGTCATCGAGCGCGATGCGCTGATCGCGCAGGAATGCCGCGAGCGGGACATCGGTGCTTCCGCGCTGCATCGCGTACGCAGCGAGCTCGGCTGCGAGCCGCTTCCAGGTCTGCCGGCTGATGGCGCGCAAGCTCTGCAGCACGCGTTCCTTCGCGACCCGATCGAACTGGATGTGACAGCCCGCGGGCAACCGCGAGAACCCGTGCTCGACTTCGTGATCGAGATCCTTGCGGGACAACCCGGTCACAGACTGGAACAGGTGATCGAACCGGAAGTCGTCGCGGTACAGCCCGACGAAATCGAGGACGATGCAGGCGTCCTTGCCTGCCACGAGCCGCAGCCCGCGCCCGAGCTGCTGCTGAAACAGCACGGCGCTCTGCGTGGGCCGCAGGAACAGCAGCGTGTTCACCTCGGGCAGGTCGACGCCCTCGTTGTAGAGATCGCAGGTGCAGACGACTCGGATACGACCCGACGCGAGATCGCGCGGTGCATCGCGTCGCTGCTCGTTCGTGCTATCGCCCGACAACGCGACGGCCGGGATCCCGGCTTCCGTGAACTTGCGCGCCATGAACTCCGCGTGGCGCACGCTCACGCAGAAGGCGAGGGCCTTCATGTCGTCGCGCCGCGGCAGGTAGTGGTCGATCGCATTGATGACGGCGCGCGCCCGGACGTCGTCGCCGGACAGCACGTTGTCGAGATCCTCGCGTCCGTCGCCTCGATGCCAGCGCACCTTGCTCAGGTCGGTGTCGTCGGCGCTCGCGTAGTACTCGAACGGCGCGACGAGCTGCTGGTCGAGGGCGTCCCAGATGCGCAGCGACACGGCGGGCGATCCGTCGGCGCGCTGGTCGAAGTAGTCGGCGAGTTGCCGTCCGTCGGCGCGCTCCGGCGTCGCGGTGAGACCCAGCAGGACAGCTGGCTTGATCGCGCGTGCAAACCGGTCGAACGAATCCGCCGGCAGGTGGTGACATTCGTCGATCACGACGCAGTGCCAGTGTTCCGCGCCGCGCTGCTCGACGAGCCGGCGCGACACCACGCTCTGGATCGTCGCGAACAGATGATCGTGGCTGGCGGGCTCGTTGCCCTCGGCGAGCAGTTCGCCGAAGTCGGAGATCCGCAGTACCTGTCTGAATGTCGCGAGCGCCTGTTCGAGGATCTGCCGGCGGTGCGCGACGAACAGCAGGCGCGGCAGGCCGCCTCCCTGCTCCTGCCGGATGCGCTGGTAATCGAACGCAGCCACCATGGTCTTGCCAGTTCCCGTCGCAGCAACGAGCAGATTCCTCATGCGTCCGTGTCGACGTTCGGCCGCGAGTCGATCGAGCATCTCCTGCTGGAACTGTCGCGGCTGGATGTCGAACCACGTGGGCATCGCAACGACGTTCCCGCCGGATTCCTCCTTCAGTGCCTTGCGGAGCGTCGCGAGGTGCTCGGCATTGCCATGTTCGAACGGCTGGAACTCGGGGTCATTCCAGAGCGTCTCGAAGTGCGCATCGGCCGCGGCGAAGAGGTCGGGCTGACCGGCCTGCGTGAGCTTGACGGTCCACTCGATGCCGGCCGCGAGTGCTGCGCCCGAGAGGTTCGCGCTGCCGACGTAGCCCGTGCCGAAGCCGGTGTCCCGATGGAACAGCCAGGCCTTCGCATGCAGCCGCGAGCGCCGGCCGTCGAGCGAGATGCGCACGTCGACGCCGGGCAGCGATGCGAGCGCGTCGACGGCACGCGCTTCGGTCGCGCCGGTGTATGTCGTCGTCAGGATGCGGAATCGCGTGCGCGTGCGGCCGCCCGCATCGGTCGCAGTCGCGGACTGGAGCACGTCCCAGAGTTTCCGGACGCCGCTCCACGTGATGAAGCTGACGAGCATGTCGACGCGATCCGCGCCCGCGATCTCGGCCCGGAGTTCGTTGAGCAGCGACGGATCCGCCCGACCGGCCGTGAAGAGCCACGGCACGCGCACGCCGGTGTCGGGATAGCTCGGCCGCGGACCGTCCGGATGCACTGCGCGGAGCGTGCGCATCGGCGGCGTCCATTGCGGCATGGCGTCGGCCGATGCGCCGGCCTGCCGCAGCACGGCGAGCAGTTCGAGCACGACCGCGATCTCGCGCTGCTCGCGGATCACGTTCGAGTCGTCCGCGGCGGAGACCTGATCGAGCAGGTCGGGCAGGACCTTCGCGAGTTCCTCGACGAGACGCCGACGACGCTCGCTGTCGGTCAGATCCTCGATCCACGCGTGATCGGCACCGACGGATTCATCGATCGCGGCGGCACCTGCTGCATCGAGCAGGCGATCGTAGAGGCCGCGCGGAAGGCGGTTCATGCGGTGACGCTTGCGCGCGATCGCTGCCGCGTCATCCGGCGGATCGCGCGCGGGTAGCCGGGGCCGTTCGCGGCGGCGGCGCGGCAGCGGTCAGCGCACGCTGCAGCAATGCCGGTCGCCATGGCTGGCGGCGACCGGATCAGTAATCCCGCCGCGGTGCGTCGTAGTCCGACCCCGGGAACACGAACGGCGGCGTGCGGCCGACGAGCGTCTCGATGAGCATGAGCTCCTGGTCGGTATGGTTGATGAAGGGCGCGCGGCGGATGTTGCTTCCCGCGGCCTTCGGGTCGCCGAGGAAGCACAGCGGCCGCTCGTGATGCTGCGACTCGCCGGTCTCGCGGCTGGCCGGACCGTGCCCCGACGCCACGTCGGCCGTGCCGTAGCACGTGCAGAAATAGGTCTGCGCGGGGTCGGCTTCGAGATAGACACCCGTGCCGCGGATGCCGATCGTCGCGGTCACGGTCTGCATGCGCAGGCCGCCCGGCGTCCGGCCCATCA
>CAUJJX010000313.1 GCA_963205165.1 Pseudomonadota bacterium
CCTGAAGGCACTGACCGACAAGTAGGACGCCGTACCGGGTGCTTCGCGCGCCCGGACAGCGCACGGGAGCCACCCATGACCGCCTCTTCCAGGGTGTCGCTGACGCTGCACGAGATCGTGAACCGGCTCGGCGGCGAACTCGTCGGGCCGCCTGACCTCGTGGTCGCGCAGGTCGCGACACTCGATGCCGCCGGCGCCACCGACATCTCGTTCCTCGCGAGCAGCCACTACCGTCAACAGCTGGAACGCACGCAGGCGGGCGCCGTGATCCTGTCCCTCGAGGACCAATCGGCCACCGACCGTCCACGAATCGTCAGCGACCAGCCCTACCTCTATTTCGCCCGCGTCTCCGCACTGCTGAATCCGTTCGCCGGCGCCCGCGCCGGTGTGCATCCGTCTGCGGTCGTGCATCCTTCGGCGATCGTCGCCGCCAGCGCGCAGATCGATGCGTGCGCCGTGATCGGCGAAGGCGCCGTGATCGGAGAGCGCGCCGTGATCGGGGCAGGCAGCGTCGTGGGGCAGGGCGCCTCGGTCGGCGACGACAGCAGACTCGCGCCCAAGGTGGTGATCTGCGACGACTGCATCGTCGGCGCGCGCTGCATCCTCCACCCCGGCGTCGTGATCGGCGGCGACGGCTTCGGCATGGCCGAGGACAAGGGCCGCTGGATCAAGGTGCCGCAGATCGGACGCGCGATCGTGGGCGATGACGTCGAGATCGGCGCGAACACGACGGTCGACCGCGGCGCCCTCGGAGACACCGTGATCGAGGACGGCGTCAAGATGGACAACCTCATCCAGATCGCTCACAACGTCGTCATCGGGGCGCACACGGCGATCGCTGCCTGCGCCGGCATCGCAGGCAGCGCCCGGATCGGACGACACTGCAAGATCGGTGGCGCCGCGATGATCCACGGCCACATCGAGATCTGCGATCACGTGGTGGTCGCTGCCGGCACGATGGTGCGCAAGAGCATCGCGACGCCCGGCATCTACGACGGATTCTTCCCCGCGCTTCCGCACCGGGACTGGATGAAGAATCTCGCCCATTTCAACCGGCTGCATCAGCACGCCGATACGATCAGACAGCTGGAAGCGCGCCTGGAAGCGCTGGAAAGGGGACAGAAGTGAACGCGATGGAAATCCACCAGATCCTGCAATGCCTGCCGCATCGCTACCCGTTCCTGCTCGTCGATCGCGTGCTCGATTGCGAACCGGGGGTCGGCATCACGGCGCTGAAGAACGTCACGATCAACGAGCCGTTCTTCGACGGACATTTCCCGCATTACAAGGTGATGCCCGGCGTGCTCATCATCGAGGCACTCGCGCAGGCCGCCGCGATCCTGTCGTTCCAGACACTCGGCACGAAGGCCGACAGCAACTCCGTCTACTACTTCGTCGGCATCGATGGTGCGCGCTTCAAGAAGCCCGTCACGGCCGGCGACCAGCTCATCCTCAAGGCAAAGCTCGGACGCCGGTTGCGCGGAATCTGGAAGTTCTCGGCAACCGCCGAAGTCGACGGCGCCGTGGTCGCGGAGGCCGAGCTGATGTGCACGCTGCGCGACGTCACCTCGGTCGTGGGCTCATGATCCATCCGACCGCGATCGTCCATCCGGGCGCGCAACTGGCCGCCGGCGTCGAGGTCGGGCCGTACGCGACGATCGGCGAGCACGTCGAGATCGGCGAGGGCACGACGATCGGACCACACGCCGTGGTCACCGGGCACACCCGCATCGGCCGGGACAACCGCATATTCCAGTTCACGTCCATCGGGGAAGCCCCGCAGGACAAGAAGTACGCGGGCGAACCAACGCGTCTCGAGATCGGCGATCGCAACACCATTCGCGAGTTCTGCACGCTCAATACCGGAACCGCGCAGGACGCCGGCGTGACGCGGGTCGGCAGCGACAACTGGATCATGGCTTACGTCCACATCGCCCACGACTGCATCGTCGGCGACCACGTGATCTTTGCGAACTGCACGCAGCTCGCCGGGCACGTGCACGTGGATGACTGGGTGATCCTCGGCGGCTTCACCGGGATCCACCAGTTCTGCCGTGTCGGCGCGCACAGCATGACGGCGATCGGCAGCGTGCTCGTGCACGATCTCCCGCCGTACGTGATGGCGCAGGGTGACACCGCGAAGGCCCACGGGATCAACTCCGAAGGCCTCAAGCGCCGCGGCTTCACGCCGGACGCGATCAGCGGAATCCGCAAGGCCTACAAGACGCTCTATCGCTCCGGACTCACGCTCGAAGCCGCGCGTGGTGCGCTCGCGGAGCAGGCAACCCAGTGTCCGGAAGTGGCGCCCCTCGTGGCGTTCATCGGACAGGCAACGCGCGGCATCGTGCGTTGACCCGGCAACTGGCGACGCGCCGATCATGAGTCGAGGACCACGCATCGCGATGGTGGCTGGCGAAACCTCCGGCGACCAGATCGCGGCACCTTTGGTCAAGGAACTGAAGGCCCGGTTGCCCGGTGCGTCGTTCGTCGGCATCGGCGGACCGAGGATGCAGGCCGAGGGATTCGTGTCGTGGTATCCGATGGAAACGCTGTCGGTGCGCGGCTACGTCGAAGCCGCCCGCAGCATCCCGCGGATCCTCGGCATCCGCCGCGAACTCGCGGCAAGACTCCTCGCAGATCCGCCTGATGTCTTCATCGGCGTCGACGCACCGGATTTCAATCTCGGGCTCGAGACGCGTCTGCGCAGTGCAGGCATATCCACCGTCCAATACGTCGGGCCGTCGATCTGGGCGTGGCGCGGTGAGCGCATCCACAAGATCCGTAGCGCGGCCGATCGGGTGCTCGCACTGTTTCCTTTCGAGGCGCCGATCTACGAGAAGGCTGGCGTGCCCGTCACCTTCGTCGGCCACCCCATGGCTGACGAAGTCCCCGGGACACCCGACCGCGAGGCCGCGCGCGAACAACTGAAGCTGCCTGCCACCGGGCCCGTGTTCGCGTTGCTGCCGGGCAGCCGGCGCGGTGAACTCGAACAGCACGCAGGTCTCTTCATCGAAACGGTGCGTCAGATCCTCGTGCAACTGCCCGACGCGCGCTTCCTTGTGCCGTTGGCGACGCGCCCGACGCGCCTCCAGTTCGAGCAGGCGCTCTTCGACCACCAGGGACGTGACCTGCCGCTGACGGTCCTGTTCGGTCACGCGCAGGACGCGATGATCGCGTCCGACGTCGTGCTGGTCGCGTCCGGCACGGCGAGCCTCGAGGCCGCATTGCTGCGCCGATCGATGGTCATCACATACCGCGTGCCCGAGCTGACGTACCGCCTCATGTGGCCGCGGCGCTATCTGCCCTGGATCGGACTGCCCAACGTGCTCGCCGGTGAGTACGTCGTGCCGGAGATCCTCCAGCACGACGCAACGGCACCGAACCTCGCGCAGGCACTCGTCAATCAGTATCGCGATGGCGTCGTTCGCGAACGCCAGTCGTGCCGCTTCGAGGCGATGTACCACGAACTTCGGCAGGGCACCGCGGCACGCGCTGCCGACGCGGTGCTTGCGATGCTGCGCGCCCCGGCGCAGCGCGCGCGGACCACGCAAGTGGCCGGCGACGTTTCGACGTCCTGAGGACGATGCTGTCCGCCGGCGTGGATGAGGCCGGGCGCGGTCCGCTCGCGGGGCCCGTCGTCGCGGCCTGCGTCATCCTCGATCCGGCCCGCCCGATCGACGGACTCGCGGATTCCAAGAAGCTGACTGCCGCACGCAGGGAGTACCTCGCGGCGCGCATCCGCGAATGCGCCCTGGCGTGGTCGGTTGCCGAGGCTGACGTCGAGGAGATCGATCGCCTCAACATCTTTCACGCGACGCTGCTCGCAATGCGTCGTGCCGTGGAGTCACTCGGATGCGTCCCGGACGAAGTGCTCGTGGACGGCAATCGCTGTCCGCAGCTTTCGGTGCCGAGTCGCGCCATCGTTCGCGGCGACGCGCTGATACCTGCAATCAGTGCCGCGTCGATCCTGGCGAAGACCGTCCGCGATGCGGGGATGATCCGCATGCACGAGCAGCATCCGGAATACGGTTTCGACCGGCACAAGGGGTATCCGACGGCCATCCATGTCGCCGCGCTCCAGCGTCTCGGACCGACACCACATCACCGGCGCAGCTTCGCGCCGGTCCGCGACGCTATCGAACGCGCCGCTCGCCAGAATTTCTGAAGGGACAGGGGAACACCATGGACATCGCGCGCTGGCTGCACATTCTCTCGACGACCGTCTGGGTCGGCGGGATGTTCTTCGCGTACGTGGCGTTGCGCCCCGTCGCGGCATCGGTGCTTCAACCGCCGCTGCGCCTGCAGCTGTGGCACGGGACGCTCGCGAGGTTCTTCCAGTGGGTGTGGCTGGCCATCGGCCTGCTGCTCGCGACGGGCTTGCACATGACCATGAAGCTCGGCGGACTCGCGGCGCCGCTCCACGTGCGTGTCATGCTGATCCTCGGTGTGATCATGATGCTCGTCTTCGCGCACGTGTTCTTCGCACCATTCGCACGGCTCGGTCGCGCAGTGGCATCAGAGAGCTGGCCGGACGGCGGCGTGGCGCTCGGACAGATTCGACGGCTCGTGGGGATCAACCTGGTGCTCGGACTCGTCACGATCACGATCGCGACCGTGGGACGACTCGCACTGCGGTGAATCACCGGCCGGAATCGCAGACGGGTGAATCGCGACGCCCTGTCACTTTGCCTCGCGGGCGCAGCTCGCAGAGCCTCGTCGCCATCGCACGGACGTCGAACGCTCAGTACACGTTCCGGGCGACGCCCGAGCGGTGGAGGATGGTCGCTGCGAGCTCCTCGATGGAACTATGCGTCGTGTCGATGAACGGGATGCCTTCCTGGCGCATCAGCATTTCGGCACGTTCGATCTCGTAGCGGCAGTTGTCGAGCTGCGCGTAGTTGCTGTTCGGTCGTCGCTCGTGACGGATCTGCGCGAGACGTTCCGGCCGGATCGTGAGCCCGAAGAGTTTCTTGCGGAACTTCTCGACGCGCGACGGCAGTTTCATGTCGCGGAAGTCTTCCGGAATCAGCGGGTAGTTGGCCGCACGGACGCCGTACTGCAGGCCGAGGTAGAGACAGGTCGGCGTCTTGCCGCATCGCGATACGCCGACGAGCACGAGGTCGGCGCTCAGGAATTCCTTCGTCGACACGCCGTCGTCGTGCGCCATCACGAAGTTCACGGCCTCGATGCGCTGGTGATACTCGTCGGTGTCACGAACGCGGTGCGATCGTCCGATCTCGTGCGTGTGACTCACGCCGAGTTCGGTCTCCATCGGGGAGATGAAGACCTGAAAGCAGTCGAGGTAGAGGGCGTTGGCCTGGGCGATCACTGCACGGACGTCGGGGTCGACCAGCGTGCTGAAGACCAGCGGTCTCACGCCGTCCTCGCTGCCGGCGGAATCGATGCGTCGGACGGCCTCGTGGGCACGTTCGACGGAGTCGACGAACGGCAGCGTCACCTCCCGGAAGGGGACGCCTTCGAACTGGCTGAGCAGGGAATGCCCGAGCATCTCGGCGGTGATGCCGGTTCGGTCGGATACGAAGAAGGCACGTCTTCCGGTGGCGTTTGGCATGGTCGTTCGATGGTGCTGCGACGCAATAATTTGTCCGGTACCATAGCACCCTTTTTGCATCCGGCACCACGATTCGTTGTCACGGGAGAATGATCGATGAGCAGCGCCGCGCCCTACGTTATCGGGTTCGAAGAGCTTCGCATGACCGATGTGGAAAGAGTGGGCGGCAAGAACGCGTCCCTTGGCGAAATGATCAGCCAGCTGTCGCGCGCCGGTGTGCGTGTTCCTGGCGGATTCGCGACGACGGCGGACGCTTTCCGCGACTTCCTCGATGACACGGGTCTCAAGGCGCGTATCGACGAAGCGATGGTCGGGCTCGACGTCGACGACACGACCAACCTCGCCGTCGTCGGTCGCAAGATCCGCACATGGATCGCCGAGGCCCCGATCCCGTCTCGTCTGCGCGACGATATCGCCGGGCACTACTCGAAGCTCGCTGATGGTGGCGTCGATGCAACCGTCGCGGTGCGTTCGTCCGCGACCGCCGAGGACCTGCCCGATGCGTCATTCGCCGGTCAGCAGGAAACCTTCCTGAACATCCGCGGGCTCGATCACGTGATCGACGCCGTGCGCCACACGTTCGCATCGCTCTACAACGACCGCGCGATCGCGTACCGGGTGCACAAGGGCTTCGAGCATTCGAACGTCGCGCTGTCGTGCGGCGTCCAGCGCATGGTCCGCAGCGACCTCGGTTCCAGTGGCGTGATGTTCACGATCGACACCGAATCCGGTTTCGATCAGGTCGTGTTCATCACGGCGTCGTACGGTCTCGGCGAGACCGTCGTACAGGGTGCCGTGAACCCGGACGAGTTCTACGTCTGGAAGCACGGCCTCGCCGCAGGCAAGCCGGCGGTGCTGCGCCGCAGCCTCGGTGCGAAGGCCATCAAGATGATCTTCAGCGACGTCGCGCAGGCCGGGAAATCCGTGGTGACAGTCGACGTGCCGGAGGCCGATCGCCGCCGCTTCGCGATCGACGACGACGAAGCGCAGGAACTCGCGCGCTACGCGATGATCATCGAGAAGCACTACGGCCGCCCGATGGACATCGAGTGGGGCCGCGACGGCAACGACGGCAAGATCTACATCCTTCAGGCACGCCCGGAGACCGTGAAGTCGAACGGGGGCGTCGAGACGCAGCAGAGCTTCCGCCTGAAGAGCCGCTCCGAGATCCTCGTGTCCGGCCGCGCCATCGGCAACCGCGCCGGGATCGGCGTCGTCCGCCTGATCCGCGACACGGAAGAGATGCACAAGGTGCAGCCGGGCGATGTCCTCGTGACCGACATGACCGATCCCGACTGGGAACCCGTGATGAAGCGCGCTGCCGCGATCGTCACGAATCGTGGTGGCCGTACCTGCCACGCGGCCATCATTGCCCGTGAACTGGGCATTCCCGCGGTCGTCGGTTGCGGCGATGCGACGCAAGTGCTGAAGGACGGCATGGAAGTCACCGTCTCGTGCACCGAAGGCGACACCGGATTCGTCTATCGCGGCCGACTCGAGGTCGAGGTCACCGACCTTTCCGTCCAGACGCTGCCCGAGCCGCCGGTCAAGCTGTACATGAACGTCGGCAATCCGGAACTCGCGTTCGAATTCTCCCGCCTGCCGAACGCCGGCGTCGGTCTGGCCCGCCTCGAATTCATCATCGCGCGGATGATCGGCGTGCACCCCAAGGCGATCCTCGCGTATCCCGATGTGCCGGTGGATGTGCGCGGCGTGATCGAAGGGCACGCGGCCGCCTACGGCGATCCCGTGTCGTTCTACGTCGACAAGCTGACCGAAGGTATCGCCACGCTGGCCGCGGCGTTCTATCCGAAGCCCGTGATCGTCCGGATGTCCGACTTCAAGTCGAACGAGTATTCGAGCCTCGTCGGCGGCAAGCGCTACGAACCCGTGGAGGAGAATCCGATGCTCGGATTCCGCGGTGCCTCGCGCTACATCTCGTCGAGCTTCCGTGACTGCTTCGAACTCGAGTGCCGCGCGCTGAAGCGGGTACGCGACGAGATGGGGCTGACGAACGTCGAGGTGATGGTGCCGTTCGTCCGCACCACCGAGGAAGCCCGGAAGGTCATCGGACTGCTCGCCGACAATGGCCTTGCCCGCGGCACGAATGGACTCAAGATCGTGATGATGTGCGAGATCCCATCGAATGCGCTGCTGGCCGAGCAATTCCTCGAATACTTCGACGGCTTCTCGATCGGCTCCAACGATCTGACGCAGCTCACGCTCGGTCTCGACCGCGACTCGGGCATCGTCGCCGATGCGTTCGACGAGCGCGATCCGGCAGTGAAGATGCTGCTGTCCATGGCGATCCAGGCCTGCCGCAAGCACGGCAAGTACGTGGGGATCTGCGGGCAGGGTCCGTCCGACCATCCCGACCTCGCGCGCTGGCTGGTGGAGCAGGGAATCGACACGATCTCGCTCAACCCGGACACCGTGGTCGACACGTGGCTGTTCCTCGCGAAGGCTGCATCGGCCGGTCCGGCGGTGTCGGCATGACGGCGTCGGTCCCGCCTTCGGGCGGGCCGGCTTTTGGATTATCATCCGACCGATTTTTCCGACGAGTGGCGCATGACTAAATTCATCTTTGTCACAGGCGGTGTCGTCTCCTCCCTGGGCAAAGGAATCGCCGCCGCCTCGCTCGCCGCGATTCTCGAGACTCGGGGCATCAAGTTGACGATGCTCAAGCTCGACCCGTACATCAACGTCGATCCCGGCACCATGAGCCCGTTCCAGCACGGGGAGGTGTTCGTGACCGACGACGGTGCGGAGACCGACCTCGATCTGGGCCACTACGAACGCTTCGTCCGCGTCCGCATGACGAAGCGCAACAACTTCACCACCGGCCAGATCTACGAGAGCGTCATCAAGAAGGAACGACGCGGCGACTATCTCGGCGGCACGGTCCAGGTCATTCCGCACATCACCGACGAGATCAAGAACTTCATCGCGCTGGGCGCGGGCGATGCCGATGTCGCGATCGTCGAGATCGGCGGGACCGTCGGTGACATCGAGTCGCTGCCGTTCCTCGAGGCCATCCGGCAGATGAGCCTGCAGCTCGGGCGCAACAACACCTGCTTCATCCACCTCACGCTCGTTCCGTACATCGCGTCGGCCGGCGAGATCAAGACGAAGCCCACACAGCATTCCGTGAAGGAACTCCGCGAGATCGGGATCCAGCCCGACATCGTGCTGTGCCGCGCCGACCGCCAGCTCCCCGACGACGAACGCCGCAAGATCGCGCTCTTCACGAACCTCGAAGAGCGCTCGGTCATCACGGCCGTCGACGTCGATCGCATCTACAAGATTCCGGCGATCCTGCATGCACAGGGCCTCGACGACATCGTCTGCAAGAAGCTCGAGATCACGGCGCCGCCCGCGAATCTCGCCGAGTGGGACAAGCTCGTGTACGCGCTGGAACATCCCACAGCGAAGATCGACGTGGCACTCGTCGGCAAGTACGTCGACCTCACCGAGTCCTACAAGTCGCTCTCGGAAGCGCTGACGCACGCCGGCATCCACACCGGCGCGCAGATCAACATCCACTACATCGACTCCGAGAAGCTCGAGGTCGACGGCACTGCCGCACTCGAAGGCATGGATGCCATCCTCGTTCCCGGCGGCTTCGGCAAGCGCGGTGTCGAGGGGAAGATCCGCGCGATCGAGTTCGCGCGCACGCGTCGCATTCCCTACCTCGGCATCTGCCTCGGCATGCAACTCGCGGTCATCGAGTTCGCACGGCACATGGCCGGCATGGCTGGCGCGCACAGCACCGAGTTCGATCCGGAGACGCCCTATCCGGTCGTCGGCCTGATCGACGAATGGCTCGATCGCGAAGGGCGTGTGGAAGTGCGCACGGAGAACTCCGACCTCGGCGGCACGATGCGCCTCGGAAGCCAGGAAGCCGAACTGCTGCCGAACACGCTCGCACGGAAGGTGTACGGCAGCGACCGCATCGCCGAGCGCCATCGCCATCGCTACGAAGTGAACAACACATACCTGCCGAAACTGCGCGAGGCCGGGCTTTCCGTCAGCGGCCTTTCCATCGGCGGCGAGCGGCTCACCGAGATGATCGAACTCGCAGACCATCCATGGTTCGTCGCCTGCCAGTTCCATCCGGAGTTCACGTCGACACCGCGCTCCGGGCACCCGTTGTTCAAGGCGTACATCGAGGCGGCACTCGCCCACCATGCACGCGCGACTGCGGCGGACGCGAAAGCGTCGGTCGCTGGCTGAGGAAAGCGCATGAGGTTCAACGGATTCGACATCGGTCTCGACCGGCCTTTCTTCCTGATCGCCGGCCCCTGCGTCGTCGAATCGCGTGAGCTCGTGATGGAGACGGCAGGGCGCCTCGTCGAGATCTGCGCGGAACTCGGCGTGCCGTTCGTCTTCAAGGCGTCCTACGACAAGGCGAACCGGAGTTCGTCGAAGTCGTTCCGCGGCCCCGGCATGCAGGAAGGTCTGAAGATCCTCGCCGACGTCCGCAGGACGTTCGGGGTGCCCGTCCTGACCGACATCCACACCGTCGAAGAGATCCCCGAGGTCGCTGCCGCCGTCGACATGCTGCAGACACCGGCCTTCCTCTGCCGCCAGACGGATTTCATCCGCGCGGCCGCTTCGGCCGGCCGGCCCGTGAACATCAAGAAGGGACAGTTCCTCTCTCCATGGGAGATGAAGAACGTCGTCGCGAAAGCGAAGGAAGCGAGCGGCACCGACAACGTGCTCGTCTGCGAACGTGGCTTCTCGTTCGGCTACAACAATCTCGTCTCGGACATGCGCAGCCTCATGGTCATGCGCGACACGGGCTGTCCTGTCGTGTTCGATGCGACGCACTCCGTCCAGCTTCCAGGCGGGCAGGGCGATGCGAGCGGCGGGCAGCGCGAGTTCGTGCCAGTCCTCGCCCGCGCAGCGGTCGCTGCCGGCATCGCGGGTCTCTTCATGGAAACCCATCCCGACCCGGCGCGGGCACTGTCCGACGGCCCCAACGCCTGGCCCCTGCAGCACGTGAAAGCCCTCCTGCACACCCTGAAGGACATGGACGATCTCGTGAAGCGCAGCGGCTTCGCGGAAGACCTGATCACCAAACCCGCCGCGACCGGCAGCACGCCGGTCGCGACTGCCTAACCCACGGAAGGAACCGGATGAGCTCCATTGTCGATGTCGTCGCTCGGGAAATCCTCGATTCGCGCGGTAACCCCACGGTCGAGGCCGATGTACTGCTGGAATCCGGCGTAAGCGGCCGTGCCGCGGTGCCATCCGGCGCGTCCACCGGTACGCGCGAAGCCAACGAACTGCGCGACGGCGACAAGGCGCGCTTCGGAGGCAAGGGCGTGCTCAAGGCCGTGGAGAACGTCAACACCGAGATCTGCGAAGCCATCATCGGCCTCGATGCCACGGAACAGGCCTTCGTCGATCGCACGCTGATCGACCTCGACGGCACCGAGAACAAGTCGCGCCTCGGTGCAAACGCGATGCTCGCGGTGTCGCTCGCGGTCGCGAAGGCCGCCGGCGAAGAGTCCGGTCTGCCGCTCTATCGCTACCTCGGCGGTGCCGCCGGGATGCAGTTGCCCGTGCCGATGATGAACGTCATCAACGGAGGCGCGCACGCCAACAACAGCCTGGATCTCCAGGAGTTCATGATCATCCCGGTCGGGCTGCCGACGTTCCGCGAAGCGATGCGCTGCGGCGCCGAGATCTTCCAGACGCTGAAGAAGCTGATCGACTCGCGCGGCATGCCGACCACGGTCGGCGACGAAGGCGGGTTCGCACCGAACCTCGCGTCGAACGAAGCCGCCCTCGAGCTCGTGCTCGAAGCCATCGACGCCGCGGGCTACACGGCCGGCGAGCAGGTCGCGATCGGCCTCGACTGCGCCAGCTCGGAGTTCTACCGCGACGGTCGTTACCACATCGCCTCGGAAGGCCTGCAGCTCACTTCGGTCGAGTTCGCCGACTACCTCGCGAAGTGGTGCGACAAGTACCCGATCATCTCGATCGAGGACGGCATGGCCGAGGACGACTGGGACGGCTGGAAGATCCTCACCGACCGCCTCGGCAAGTCGGTGCAGCTCGTGGGCGACGACATCTTCGTGACCAACACGCGCATCCTGCGTGAAGGCATCCGTCGCGGCATCGCGAATTCGATCCTCATCAAGATCAACCAGATCGGCACGCTGACCGAGACATTCGCCGCGATCGAGATGGCGAAGCGGGCCGGCTACACGAGCGTCGTGTCGCATCGCTCCGGCGAGACGGAAGACACGATCATCGCCGACATCGCCGTCGCGACGAACGCGATGCAGATCAAGACGGGTTCGCTGTCGCGCTCCGACCGGACCGCGAAGTACAACCAGCTCCTGCGCATCGAGGAAGACCTCGGCGATTCCGCGTCCTACGCGGGCCGCGACGCATTCCACCACCTGGGGTGATCGCGGCATCGTGCGGCTCCTGACCCTGATCCTCATCGGCGCCATCGTCCTGCTGCAGGGTCCGCTGCTGTTCGGGAAAGGCGGGTGGCTGAAGGTCAGGGAGCTCGAGCGCCAGGTTCAGGCGCAGCGCGGCGTGAACGACAAGCTGCGCGGCCGCAACGCGGCGCTCGATGCGGAAGTCCGTGACCTCAAGCAGGGTTACGGCGCCATCGAGGAACGTGCACGCGCAGAGCTCGGCATGATCCGTCAGGACGAGGTCTTCTTTCAGGTGCTCGAGAAGGGGGCGAAGCTCGCGACCGTCCCTGCGGCCACGCACTGACAACGTTCAGGCGGCCCCGGACAAGCCGCCCGGCGCCTCCAGCCGGCGGACATCCTCGATCGTATTGATGTTCTCGAATGCCGCCGGCTCGTCGTCGAAGTCCTCGATGGCGAGCCGGCGCGATTCCACCCACGTCCGCACCGCCCGACCGCCAGCGTCGAGATAGCCTGCGAGGTCCTCGACGAGCGCGCGCCGGCACAGACAGAACACGGGATGCATCCGCCCGCGCGATCGAGCGATGGCGAGCTCCGCATCTTCTGTTTCCATCCGCGCCAGCAGGCGGGACGCGAGATCGCCCGGCAACGAGGGGGCATCGCACGGGACGCTCAACACGAGGTCGTGCGTCGCGCGGACGAGCCCGGCGTGCAGGCCCGCGAGCGGCCCGACACATCCCTCGATGACATCTCCGACGACGGGCACGCCGAACGCTGCATAGCGCTGGATCTCTCGATTGGCATTCAGCAGCAGCTCGTCGACTTGCGGCCGCAATCGCTCGATCACGTGCGCGAGCAGCGGCCGACCACACAGCTCGATCAGCCCCTTCTCGACACCACCCATCCGACGACCGAGGCCTCCCGCGAGGACCACGCCGGTGATTCTCCGCACCCGGCCTCCATCCCCGGACGAACCTGCTCGCGCATCCGCAGGCAACGCAAGCGGATGATCGTCGGCAACCGCACTCCCGGACGTGGTCTTCATCGCGCATGCGCAGCGGAATCTGCGCGGTCTGTGGATGGACCGACATCGTAACCGTGCGTCGCCATCTGTCGGTGGTGCATGTGTTCCGGACCAGCGCCAGCATGGCCATTCACTGTGTCTCCCTACCGCTTTCCCCGGTATCATCGCCGCGCCCGCGGCGACGGTAAGTCTTGGTGAAATATGAAGAAAACCACCAGTGACGCAAGCGGATCACACGGCATGCCGGACGTGCACGTGTGTCGTACAACAATCAGGGGGGAGGACGGCGAATGGCTGGATTACTGGACAAGGAAAGGATCATCGCGCGGCCTGGCTTCAGCCGCTGGCTCGTGCCACCGGCCGCGCTGTGCATTCATCTCTGCATCGGCATGGCGTACGGGTTCTCCGTGTTCTGGATCCCGCTGACCAAGGCCCTCGGTGTCTCGCAGGGCCTGTCCAAGTCGATCGCGTGTCCGCCCGACATGTCCTGGATCGAGAAGCTCGTCACGACGACGTGCGACTGGGACAAGCCGATGCTCGGCTGGATGTTCACACTGTTCTTCGTCCTCCTCGGGTCCAGCGCCGCCGTCTTCGGTGGCTGGCTCGAGCACGCGGGTCCGCGCAAGGCCGGCGTCGTGTCGGCGCTCTGCTGGTGCGGCGGTCTCGTGCTGTCCGGGATCGGGGTGCAGACGCACCAGCTCTGGCTCATGTGGCTCGGTTCCGGCGTGATCGGCGGCATCGGCCTCGGTCTCGGCTACATCTCGCCCGTCTCGACGCTCATCAAGTGGTTCCCCGATCGCCGGGGCATGGCGACCGGCATGGCGATCATGGGCTTCGGCGGCGGTGCGATGATCGGTTCGCCCCTGGCGGACCGCCTCATGAAGACCTTCGCGACCCCGACCTCCGTCGGCGTCTGGGAGACCTTCCTGGCCATGGCCGCGATCTACTTCGTGTTCATGATGATCGGCGCGCTCGCCTACCGCGTCCCCCCGACCGGCTGGAAGCCCGAAGGCTGGACGCCGCCGCCCGCGCAGGCGTCGAACACGATGATCACGACCCGCCACGTGCATCTCTCCAAGGCCTGGCGGACGCCGCAATTCTGGCTGCTGTGGGGTGTGCTGTGCCTCAACGTGTCCGCCGGGATCGGTGTGCTCGGGATGGCTTCACCGATGCTCCAGGAGATCTTCGGCGGTCACCTCATCGGTCTCGACGTGAAGTTCGACCAGCTCGACAAGGATCAACTCACGCAGGTCGCCACGATCGCCGCCGGCTTCATCGGACTGTTGTCGCTCTTCAACATCGGCGGTCGCTTCATCTGGGCATCGATGTCCGATTTCATCGGGCGCAAGCTGACGTACTTCACGTTCTTCGTGCTCGGCTTCGCGCTCTACGCCTCGGCCCCGTCGGTGGGCCACTCGGGCAGCGTCGCGCTGTTCGTCGGCATCTTCTGCGTGATCCTCACGATGTACGGCGGCGGTTTCGCGACGATCCCGGCGTACCTCGCGGACATGTTCGGCACGCAGATGGTCGGTGCCATCCACGGCCGGTTGCTCACGGCGTGGTCAGCGGCGGGCATCCTCGGACCGGTGCTCGTGAACTACATCAACGAGGCGCAGATCAAGTCGGGCGTGCCGAAGAGCGCCGCCTACGACACGACGATGTACATCCTCGCTGCCCTGCTGATCGGCGGCTTCGTCTGCAACCTGCTGGTCCGCCCCGTGGCGGACAAATGGTTCATGACGGACGAGGAACTCGCCGCCGAACGCAAGCTCGCGCACGACAAGGCGCAGGCCGATGCCGTGTCCGGAGTCGGTGCCCAGGGTGCCGGCACCGCGAGCAGCCCGATGGTCGTCGCTGCCTTCTGGGCACTCGTCGGCATCCCGCTCGCGTGGGGCGTCTGGCAGACGTTCCAGAAGGCTCAGGTGCTGTTCCACTGACCTGCGCCCGGACCATGCCCGGGTTCATCGACATCCGCGTCGATGGTGCCGTCGCGACGATCGCGCTCAACCGGCCGGACAAGGCAAACGCCATGCACCGGCCGCTCTGGAACGCACTGCGTGACGCGATGCGCTGGCGGGACGAGACGCCGACGATCCGGGTCGGCGTGCTCACCGGGGCGGGGCGCCATTTCACCGCCGGGATCGACCTCGCGCTGCTCGACGAGCTGCGGCAGGGCGTCGAATCCGGCTGCGCGGCACGCTCGCGCGAGTAGCTCCGTCGCGACGTGGAACGCCGCGACGCCGGTGTCGGAAGATCTGGACGAAGCCATCGCCGCCCAGATCGGGCAGCGGACCCCGGCCACCGATCGGACGGGCGCCGCGTCGTGCCGCAACGCGCCGCGATCGGCCGAGGCATGTGGCCGATGGTGCAATCAGGGGGTAGAAGTCGTTGGTGCGCCCAGCCGGGGTCGAACCGGCACGACCGAAGTCGAGGGATTTTCCTGCCACTTCGGCTTTCGCCGCCATCGTGACGATGTTCGTGGTCTGGACTTTGTCTTGACCGTAACCGCGCGGAACGCACCCGCAAGGCCTTAGGCCGGCGCCGTCAAGTCTCTGCACGTTCCCCCGCGACCGAATCGATTTGTTGCGGGGGCTTCGCTCAGCGTTGCCTCGCCCCGGAGGGCAGGGGGTTCGCTGAATTTGACGCCATTCACGCGGACGCTTTCGCCGTCCGGTGCTCAAATTTCAAGTCCCTTGCGTCTACCAGTTTCGCCATGGGCGCGCCGGCGGATTCTCGCATGCGTCCGTGAGGCTGTGTGCGCCCTAAAGTCCATGCTCCGGGCATCCGTTAACTCGCACATTGCCCCGGCGCGGTGTCTCGTTTCGCGAACGCCTCGGCGGATACGCATCCCGCATCCTTCCTGACCGATCTCCCGGAACCCGAATGACATGACCGTAATCATCGGCTACGTCGTCATCCTTGCCAGCGTCGTCGGCGGCTTCGTCATGGCCGGCGGCCACGTCGGCTCGCTGATCCAGCCCCTCGAAGTCCTGATGATCGCCGGTGCGGCTGTCGGCGCGTTCGTCGTCGCCAACTCCGGCAAGGTCATCAAGTCGACGATGAGCACCCTGCCCACCGTCTTCAAGGGATCGCGATTCACCAAGACGCTCTACCTCGAACTGCTCTCGCTGCTGTACGACGTCCTCGCAAAGGTCCGCAAGGAAGGCCTGATGTCGATCGAGAACGATGTCGAATCGCCGGAGCAGAGCCCGATCTTCTCGAAGTACCCGATGATCCTCTCCGACCACCACGCGATGGAGTTCCTCACGGACTACCTGCGGATCATGGTCGGCGGCAACCTGAATGCCTTCGAGATCGAGAACCTGATGGACGTCGAGATCGAGACCCACCATCACGAGGGCGAGGTCCCCGTGCAGGCCGTGAACCGTCTCGCCGACGGTCTTCCTGCGTTCGGCATCGTGGCGGCCGTCATGGGCGTCGTGCACACGATGGAATCCGTGGGGCTGCCGCCCGCCGAACTGGGCAAGCTGATTGCCGCTGCCCTGGTCGGGACCTTCCTCGGGATCCTGCTGGCGTACGGTTTCGTGGGTCCGCTGGGCACGCTCCTCGAACACAAGCTGAACGAGTCGACGAAGATGTACCAGTGCATGAAGGTCACGCTGCTCGCCAGCCTGAATGGCTATGCGCCGCAGGTCGCGGTCGAGTTCGGCCGCAAGGTGCTCTACTCGACGGAACGGCCGACCTTCAAGGAACTCGAGGAAGAAGTGAAGAATCGCAAGGGCAAGTGAGCCACGTGATCCTTCCACGACGAGTGACAGCATGAGCGACGATTCCCAGCAGCCGATCATCGTCAAGCGCATCAAGAAGGGCGGCCATGGTCACCATGGCGGCGCCTGGAAGATCGCGTACGCCGACTTCGTCACCGCGATGATGGCGTTCTTCCTTCTCATGTGGCTGCTGGGCTCCACGACGAAGGGCGACCTCAGTGGCATTTCGGAGTACTTCAAGACCCCATTGAAGGTCGCGCTCATGGGCGGCTCCGGCGCGGGCGATGCGACCAGCCTCATCAAGGGCGGCGGCACCGACCTCACGCGCAAGACCGGCCAGGTCAACGAGAAGCTCGAAGGCAAGAAGCGCAACGGCATCATCGTCAACGAGGAAGAGGTCGAGAAGATGCTGCAGGCGCAGGAGGCCGAGCGTCTGAAGGGCCTGAAGAGCGAACTCCAGGACGTCATCGACAAGAACCAGACGCTCGCGCAGTTCAGGAACCAGCTCCTCATCGACATCACCACCGAAGGCCTCCGCGTCCAGATCGTCGACGAGAAGAACCGCCCGATGTTCGCGATCGGCAGCAGCCAGCTGCAGCCATACACGCGCGAGATCCTGCGCGAGATCGGCAAGGTGCTGAACGAGGTCGAGAACCGCATCACGATCTCCGGCCACACCGATGCGTCGCCCTACTCGGGAGGAGAGCGCGGCTACAGCAACTGGGAACTCTCCGCCGATCGTGCCAACACGGCGCGCCGCGAACTGCTGTCCGGCGGCATGGAAGAGCATCGCATCGCGCGCGTCGTCGGTCTCGGTTCCGCCGTGCTGCTCGACGCCGCGGATCCGTTCGGCGAGACCAACCGGCGCGTGAGCATCATCGTGATGAACCGCAAGGCGGAGCAGGCTGCGCGCACCGACGGCGGGACCATCGAGGTGGACGAACTGGTTGCCGGCTCTGCACGCGTGTCGTCGGCGTCGCCCCCGGCCGCACATGGCGCCGCGCCCGCAGCGCCAGCAGCGCCCACGGACGCAGGTCACTCACCCGCGGCGAAGCCGGCAGTCGCAGGACACGTCAGCGATGGCAGCGAAAAGCATCACTGACCCCGTGACCACGCGTCACGCCGCGATCCCGCCGATCGCGAAGGCGCTCCTCGCACAGGCGCTCGCCTGGATCGTCGTCCAGGCAACCTTCGGTGAACCGGCGCCCGTCGCATTGCTGATCGAGTCGTTGCTCGCCGGCGGCATCGGCCGGTTGTTCGGGCTCGAACGCTGGTGGTTCCCGTTGAACGCCGGCTTCACGCTGCTCGTCGCGGCGGGCCTGATGCTCGCCATCGACCCTCTGTGGTACCTCGCCGCATTCGCGATCCTGTTCGTGACGTACTGGAGCACCTTCCGCACGCAGGTCCCGCTGTTCCTGTCGAATCGCGAAGCGGTCGACGCGCTCGCCACGCTGCTGCCGACCGAGCGCCCTGTGCGTCTGCTCGACATCGGCTGCGGGACCGGCACGGTGATGGCCGGACTCGCCGGTCGCATGCAGGGCGACCGACTGCGCGGCGTCGAGATCGCACCGGTGCCGTTCGCGATCGCATGGCTGCGCGGAAGACTCTCGCGTGGCGCATTCTCGGTGACTCGCGACGACTTCTGGTGCGAGAACCTCGCCGACGAGGATGTCGTGTACGCATTCCTCTCGCCTGTCCCGATGGGCGCGCTGTGGCGCAAGGTGCGCGCGGAGATGCGCCCCGGCAGCCTGTTCGTCAGCAACACGTTCGAAGTGCCCGGCGTCGCACCGGATCACGTGATCCCGCTCGGACGCAGCGGCCGTGCGCTGCTGGTCTGGCGCCTCTGAGCGCACGGGTCTGCCCATGGACATGAACGAAGTCGTCGAGGCGCTGGGCAACCGGGATGTACCGGTGCTCGCCTGCACTGTGGCGACACTACGGAAGATGCGGCGCGAAGAAGACCGGGTCACGGCGCGCGACATCTCGCGCGTCGTGCTTCGTGATCCGCTGATGACGCTGAAGGCACTGCGCTTCGCCGAGGCCAATCGCTCGATCCGCCAGTTGTCCGACATCACGACTGTCGAGCACGTCGTGATGATGCACGGCATCGGCGAATTCCTGCGGACGTTCGCCGATCTCACATCGCTGGAAGGCCTTCTCGCGAAGGACTCGATCGCGCTGGATGGCGCACTCAGGGTCGTGAGCCGGGCGCAGCACGCCGCGGCCTTCGCCCGTTCGATCGCGAGCCGGCGTCACGACAAGGAGTCCGACGAGGTCATCATCGCGGCGCTGCTGCACGACCTCGCCGAACTGATGCTGTGGCTGCATGCGCCGCGCGAGGTCGCCGAGATCCGCTATCTGGTCGATCACGCGGTCGGCCTGCGCAGCGCTGCCGCGCAGCGCTTCGTGCTCGGATTCACGCATGGTCAGTTGCAGCACGCGCTCGCCGGTGCATGGCATCTGCCACGGTTGCTGCAACGCCTGATGGACGACGAGCACGCCGAGAATCCGCGCGTCGTGAACGTCGTGCTGGCGACACGACTCGCGCGTCACCTGGCCCACGGCTGGTACGACGCCGCACTGCCCGACGACTACTCGGATCTCGAGCATCTGCTGGGTTGCTCGGAGGACGGCGCCCGCCGGATGGTGCGCGCCGCCAGCCTGAACGCGGCGCGCCTCTGGACCGACACCGGCATCCGCCCCGTGGCGGCCGGCATTCCGCTGGAGGAGGGCGACATCCCGCCAGAGCCCGGACTGTTCCTGCCCTCGGGAAATGTCGACGGGCCGCTCTTCAAGTCTGCCCTCCAGAAACTCACCGACGCCGCGCCGCGTCGCGATCACGATCCCTTCATTGCCTGGGCGCTCTACGCACTCCAGTTCGGACTCGGACTGAAGCGTGTCGGCTTTGCCGCACCGGGTGCGCACGGCGATCACCTGCAGATGCGGTTCGTGTTCGATCTCGATGCGCCGGTCTCGCCGTGGCGCGACATGCCGATACCGCTAGGCGGGACCGACCTGTTCTCGCGACTCTCCGGAAACATGCAGGGAGTCTGGGCCGGTGGCGACAATCGGGAACGGGTCGCGAGCCTCCTCCTGCCGGAGCAAGGCGCTAGAATCGGCCGGTCCGATTTTCTGGCGATGTCGGTACGCGGCAACGATGGGGCGGGCGGCCTCGTGATCGCCGATCGCGGTTCAGCAGGCGGCGCGATTCCCGACCGGCTCTACGCCCCGTTCAAGGCGCTGTGCGTGAAACTCGCCGAGAAGCTCGACACGCCCTCGTACTGATCCCGGCCACCACCGGGTCGGATGCCTACCCGATCGATTCCCGGACAGCGTGACCACCCAATTTCATCTCCGACGTGCAGGGCAGGTGAGCGGACCGTTCACCCGCAGCATGCTGCTGCGCGACCGCATGCTCGGACGCATCGCGGCGAGCGACGAGGTCAGCATCGACGGCGATTCGTGGCTGACCATCGCGGACTGCGAGACGCTGGACGTCGCCGAGATCAACACGCCGCCGCGCGTTCCGGTCGTCGACGAAGCGTGGGCTGCGGAGCGCGAGCGCGCGCGCCTGCGCTGGCTCGACGAACGCGCGCAACCCGATCGCCGGCAGGCACCCGGCGCGATGCCGCACGAAGGCCGCAGCGGTCGGGACCGTCGTGCGAATCCGGTGCCGCCCGCGAAACATTTCGGTCCTGTCGACGCACCGCCCGAAGCCCATCATCCGCACCTGCGGTTCGCCTTGTTCGTCGTACTGGTCGTCGCGATCGCCGGCGCGTTGCTCTGGTGGTTCGTGCCGCGGCAAGCGCCTCGAATCCGACTCACGGACACGCCGGCTGCAGTGACCGCCGCGCCCGGCGCCGTTGCCTTCACGATACGTCCGGCCATCGCGTGAGCCTCGTCATCCGGTCGCGCGACAACGCGCTCGTGAAGCGCCTCGCACGTCTCTCCGCGCAAGGGCGGGCAAGGCGGGAGGAGGGCGTCGGCATCATCGAAGGTTGGCACCTCGTGCGCGCCCTGCTGGAATCGCGCAGGCGGGGTGCGTCGAATCTGCTGAGCGTCGCACTTTCCGAAGCGGCCATCGATCATCCCGAATCGCGGACGATGATCGACCGACTCGACGGCGTTGCGCTCCACGTGATCGATGCGTCCGTGTTCGCACGCATCGGGGAATCCGACGGTCCGAACGCCGTGCTCGGCGTATTCACGCTGCCTCCCACCAGTGGCACAACACCGGTGAAAGAGGGCGGGCTGCAACTCTGGCTCGATGCCGTGCAGGACCCCGGCAACGTCGGCACGCTGATCCGCACCGCCGCCGCGGCAGGTGCGACAGCCGTCGTGCTCGGTCCGGGCTGCGCCGATCCGTGGTCACCGAAGGCACTCCGCGCCGGCATGGGCGGACACTTCGAGACGGCCGTAGTGAACGGCGTCGTCTGGGCCGATGCGGCGCGTGCGTTCGGCGGACAGATCCTCGCACTCGCGCTGGATGGAAGCCGCAGCCTCTACGACACAGTCCTCGACGGCGACGTCGCCGTCCTGCTGGGCAACGAAGGGGCGGGCCTGTCGGAATCCGTCGCTGCACTCGCCAGTGCGCGCGTGCACATCCCGATGCCTGGCGCGGTGGAATCGCTCAACGTGGCCGCTGCTGGCGCGATCGTGTGCTTCGAGCGGGTGCGGCAGCTGCAAGTAGCGGCCGCGGCGAAATCAACGTCCCGTTGATTCGGCGACGGCGCGCACGCTGGGGCGTCAGCCGGCGCTGCGGCCGTGGCATCAGTCGAGACGCAATGTCAGGCACTTCGCCGAGCCGCCGGCCCTCATGAACTCAGACAGGTCCGTGGCGATCGCTTCGAAGCCACGTGCCGCGAGAAGGCGCCGCAATCTGCCGGACCACCGGTGAGCGAACACGCGGCCGCCGACCTCGACGGCATTGCACGCGAACTCATTGGCCTCGTCGACCGTAACCGCGATGCCTCGCGATGGTCCGAACTGCTCGGTCAGCATCGCACGCGCATCGGGTGTGAATGCCTCCGGGTACCAGAGTGCGCTGCCATCCGGAAGCGGGCAGAAGCAGGTATCCAGATGGTAGAAGTGCGGATTGCAGAGGTGTGCCGGCACCGCCGGGGCACCGGGGACAGCGTCGACGAGGACATCGACTGCTGCGAGGTCGGTCCGGAATCCCCAGCCGATCACGAGTCCGCCACCGAGCAGCTGCAGCGCGTCGCCCGCACCTTCGAACGGCAGTCGCGCCTCGACGAAACGAGTGTCAACTTCGAATCCCGCCTTGCGCAGCGCGCCCCCGTACAAGACGTGTTCCGGCTGGCGCTCCGGCTTCGCGAACCAGGACAGGAATGCTCGACGCCCGATGACGGCTGCGGCATTCGCCGTAAACACGAGGTCCGGCAGGTCCGGTGGCTGGCTTGTCATGACATCGAGCGTAGCGCCGGCGCGAACCAGTTGATCTGCGAGGGCGTCCCATTGAGCGTGCGCGACGACCGGGTCCGCTCGTCCGATGTTGGGTCCCATCCAGGGATTGATCTCGTAGTTCACTGCGAAGTGCCGGGGCTCGCACATCAGGAAGCGCATCGGTCAAAGCCTGCGAGTTGGGGAATGGGCACTACGACGTCCCGTGGTAATCACCGCGGGGGAGACGAGCGAGGTCCTGCGTACGGTGTCCGGTCGCCAGTCGACGAATCCACCCGGTGGAACTGAAACGCCCGGTCGATACGCCGGCTTCGAATATGGACATAATGCACATTATGCCGTCTTTAACTGGAGCCGCCGAGCCGCGTCCGCGCTGAAGGCCCATGCGAAGACCGGCTGCCCGGCTCGGTGAAGTTGATCAGTTCGAGCAATCGCCACGGACCCGCAACTCGTGCACGGCGCCAACGCTGCCCGCATACGAAACGACAAGCCGTCCCGGCCAATGGAAGACACCGCTTCCATCACGCGTGGAGCGCATCGGCATCTGGGTCCGCTGCATCCTGCAGCTGCGCCCGAGTGCGCCTAGCGTCGAGCGTTTTGAAACAGTCGGAAGAAATTGTCGGACGTGGACGTCGCCAACGCGTCGCGATCGATCTGTCGGAGATCGGCCACGAAATCGCAGACGTGCCGGACGAACGCTGGTTCGTTCGTGCTGCCCCGATGCGGCACTGGTGCGAGGTACGGCGAATCGGTCTCGACGAGCAGCCGGTCGGCGGGGACCTGCCGCGCGACCTCGCGCAGCGACTCGGCACTCTTGAACGTGACGATTCCGGAAAATGAGATGTAGAACCCGAGGTCAAGGGCGGCCCGCGCGACGTCCCATGTCTCGGTGAAACAGTGCATCACGCCACCGGCGTCGGACGCGCCTTCCGAGCGGAGCATCCCGATCGTGTCGTCGGACGCACTGCGCGTGTGCACGATGAGCGGCTTGCGCATTTCGCGTGCGGCGGCAATGTGATTCGCGAACCTCACACGCTGCACGTCGGCGCGTTCCGGATGTCGGAAATAGTCGAGCCCTGTCTCGCCGATCGCGACGACCTTCGGGTGCTTTGCGAGCGCGACCAGCATGTCGGCCGTCGGATCCACACCGTCGTCGTGGTCCGGATGAACGCCGACCGATGCGAAGAAATTCTCGTGGCGTTCGGCGAGCGCCATCACGCGCGGCAGATTCTCGAGATCCACGGCGACGCAGAGCGCGTGCGACACGGAAGCTGCGGACATCGCGTCGCGGATGGCATCGATGCGCGGCAGGAGATCCGGGAAATCGAGGTGGCAATGTGAATCGACGACGGAAGCGGTCACGGGGTCTACATCGTGTGGGTCGGGAGATTGGTCTTGGCCTGGGCGGCCAGCAGCGTCTCGATGCGCGCCTTCGCCGTCTGGCCGGATTCGTCGTCACGGAACTGGACGCCGATGCCCTGCATCTTGTTGCCCTGGGCGCCCGCCGGCGTCACCCAGATGACCTTGCCGGCCACCGGCAGTCGCGCCGTGTCGCCCGGCAGGACGATGAGCATGAAGATCTCGTCGCCGAGCCCGTAACTCTTGCTCGTCGGAATGAAGATGGCACCGCCCTTCACGTACGGCATGTACGCCGAGTGCAGCACCGAGGTGTCCTTGATGTTCAGGGACAGCGCGGTCGTTCTCGGCGGGTGTTCCGGTTTGTCGGTGGGCGGGAGGGCCATGGCTCAGGAGGGATGTCGACAGTCCGCGTAATCGAGCAGCAGATCGGCCACGACGAGCTTCGGGTTGAGTGGATGATCGGCCAACGCACCGGCCTGCCGCAAGCGACGTTCGAATTTCAGCAGAGCGGGCAGACTCATCGCCGCCGAGGCGCGCGCCAGGGCGTCCCGACGGTCGGTGTGATATCGCACCCGCTGCGCTGCGCAACTCGAGATCAGATCGCAGACCCACGTGTGCAGCACCGCCTGCACGAACTGCGGCGCGACGGTCTCGAGATCGCGAACACCGGTGCGGCGCTCGCGGCCGTCTGCCGCGAGAAATCCGAGCAAGCGCTCCCGGGCATCCCAGTACTCGGCGGTCAGCTCGGCCGCCGCGAGCGGTGCCTGCCCTGCGAGATCAAGTGCAAGGGCCGCGCGATCGACACCCGCCGACGCCAGCCACGCGGTCGATTCCGAGGCCGTGGGGCGGGGCAACCGGATCACATGGCAGCGGCTGCGGACGGTCGGCAGGAGTCGCGTCTCGTGCGCGCTCGCAAGAACGATGGCCGCGCCCGCCGGCGGTTCCTCCAGGATCTTCAGCAGTGCGTTCGATGCGGCGGCGTTCATGGAATCGGCGGGCGCCAGGATCGCGCACCGCCCTTCCCCGCCGTTCGCGTTGACCTGCATGAACGCGATCAGCTCGCGCACGTCACCGACGGCGATGCCGCGGGATCGTTCGGATTTCTTCGCGCCCTTCTCTCCGACGTCCTCGGCCGAAGCATCGGACGGCAACTCGACGTCGCGCCCGAGGCGAAGCATGTCCGGATGGTGCCCCGCAGCCCGCCACTCGCACGGACGGCACGTGCCGCACGGAAGTCCGTCCGGACCCGGCGCTGCACACAGCCGGGCACCGAGGACGAGCATCGCGAACATCGAGAGGCCGCTTCCCGCCGGGCCGGTGACCAGCATCGACTGGGGTAGCGCCGGTTGCTGGCGCAGGCGCATCCACGCGTCGCGGTGCCAGGGCAGCAGCGACGATCCTCCGATCGGGACGCCGGACAATGGCGTGGAGCGCGCGAGGCTCACGTTTCCAGCCACCTCGAAATGACGTCCGCGACGCGGGCGCGGACCTCTCCGGGTGAGACGTCGGATCGCACGGAGCGGATGCGCTGCGGCTCCCGCTCGGCCTGCGCGCGATACATCGCGGCGACGCGCTCGTGGAATGCGGAAGCCTCGCTCTCGAAACGGTCGGCGTCGCCGCGTCCGGAAATGCGATGCACGGCTGTGCCGACGTCGATCTCGAGCAGCACGGTGAGATCGGGAACAAGCGTCGGATGAACCCAGTCCGCGAGCTGGGTGATGCGTTCGATCGGCATGCCGCGCCCACCGCCCTGGTACGCGATCGTGGCGTCGATGAATCGATCGCACAGCACCCACTGGCCGCTCTCGAGCGCAGGAAGAATCACGCGATGGATGTGCTCGAAGCGCGCCGCGAACAGAAGCAGCGTCTCGGTCCCAGGGAGCATGGCATTCGCCGGATCGAGCAGCAGGGAACGGATCGCGTTTCCGACGGGCGTCCCGCCGGGCTCGCGGGTCATCACCAGCGGGATTCCGCGGTCTCGCAGCGTGGCCGCCGCACCTTCGATGCAGGTGGTCTTGCCAGCACCGTCGATGCCTTCGAAGGTGATGAAGCGGCCACGTGCCGGAGCATTGTTCATCGCTTCTGGTACCTCGTGACGGCGCGGTTGTGATCGTCGAGTGTCGCCGAGAACTCGGACGTGCCGTCGCCGCGTGCCACGAAATAGAGTGCGCGGCTGACGGCCGGATTCGTCACCGCCGCAAGCGAGGCCGCCCCCGGCAGCGCAATGGGCGTCGGCGGCAGGCCACCGCGCACGTACGAGTTGTACGGCGTGTCTTCCTCGAGATCGGCACGCCGCAGGTTTCCGTCGAAGCGTGCGCCCTTCCCGTAGATCACGGTCGGGTCACTCTGGAGACGCATGCCGATGCGCAGACGATTGATGAACACCGACGCGATCAGGTTGCGGTCCTCGGGACGACCGGTCTCCTTCTCGACGACGGAGGCCAGGATCAGCGCCTCGTAAGGAGATCCGAGCGGCAAGCCGTCCGTGCGCGTGGCCCATGCTGCGTCGAGGCGCTCGCGCATGCGCGCCCGCGCGACGCGCAGGATCTGCAGGTCGCTGGTGCCGACGGAAAAGACGTAGGTGTCCGGAAAGAAGAGGCCTTCCGCACGGCGCTCGATCGCACCGAGTCGCTCGAGAATCTCGTTCTCGGACAACGCGGTGCTGTCGTGCTTCAGGCTCGCATGGCGATCGAGTGCCGACCGCATCTGTGCGAACGTCCAGCCTTCGATGATCGTCACCCGATCGTTGAGGGATTCGCCGCGGACCATCCGGTCCAGGAGTTCGTTCGGCGTCATCCCGGGCTTGATCTCGTAGACGCCCGCCTGAAGACGTTCGCCCTGGCCGCGCAAACGGGCGACCGCACTGAATGCCCACGGCGAAACGATCAGTCCCTGCGCGGCGAGGTTGCGGGAGATGGTCCGGAGGCCGGATCCCGGCTGGACAGCAACGCGTGTTCCGGTTGACTGCCCGAGCATGGGCGAGTTGGCAAACCGCCAGAGTCCGCCACCGAGCACGACGGCCAGCGCGACGACCGCGATGAATGCAAGGAAGAGGGCGCGCCCCTTCCCCGATTCACGGTTTGCCCTGGCCCGACGATCGGAGCCGATAGCCGACTCCATCTGTCGGTGCGACTCAGAGAGCCCGGAAGATCAGCGTGCCGTTGGTCCCGCCGAATCCGAAGGAATTCGAGAGTGCAACATCGATCTTCATGGGCCGCGCCACGTTGGGAACGTAGTCGAGATCGCATGCGGGATCGGGATCGACCAGATTGATGGTCGGCGGGGCGACCTGATCACGAATCGCCAGGACGCTGAACACCGCCTCGACTCCGCCTGCTGCCCCAAGCAGGTGGCCGGTCATGGACTTCGTCGAACTGACGGCCACCGAACGCGCGTGGTCACCGAAACAACGCTTCACCGCGACGGTCTCGGCAATGTCTCCGAGCGGCGTCGACGTACCGTGCGCGTTGATGTAGTCGACCTGATCCGGATTCATGCCTGCAACCCGCAGCGCATTCCGCATGCAGCGGAACGCACCATCGCCGTCTTCGCTCGGCGCGGTCATGTGGCTTGCGTCCGCGCTCATGCCGAAACCGACGAGTTCGCAGTAGATCTTCGCCCCGCGGGCCTTGGCGTGTTCGTACTCTTCGAGGACGAGGATGCCCGCGCCTTCACCGAGAACGAAACCGTCGCGACCGGTATCCCACGGACGGCTTGCAGCCTCCGGATCGTCGTTTCGCGTGGACAGTGCGCGCATCGCCGCGAAACCACCGACGCCGAGCGGACTCACCGTGGCCTCGGCCCCGCCGGCGACGACGATGTCAGCGTCACCGTACTCGATCAGCCGCCCCGCTTCGCCGATGCAGTGCGTCGACGTCGTGCAGGCAGTCACGATGGCGAGGTTCGGACCCTTGAAGCCGTGCATGATCGACAGCGTGCCGGCGATCATGTTGATGATGCTGCCCGGCACGAAAAACGGCGAGATCTTGCGCGGCCCGCCCGCCGTGAGTGCGGCGTGCGTGTCCTCGATGAGCGGGAGTCCGCCGATGCCGGATCCGATGATCGTCGCGATGCGCTCGGCGTTCTCCGGGGTCACCTCGATGCCCGCATCCCGGATCGCCTCGTTGGCCGCGGCGATGCCGTAGTGGATGAACGTATCGAGGCGCCGAGCTTCCTTGGCGGGCATGTGGTCCGCGGCATCGAACCCCTTCACTTCACCCGCGATCTGCGACGCGAAACCTGTCGTGTCGAATCGCGTGATGCGGGAGATGCCGGAGCGCCCGGCGATGATGTTCTCCCACGCGGTGGAAACACCGGTACCCGTCGGAGAAACGATGCCGAGACCGGTGACGACAACCCTGCGTTTTGTCACGTGCACTCCGGAAGTCAGGAACGACGCACGAGGCGTCGAATCACTTGGTGTTGTTGTTGATGTAGTCGATGGCCTGCTGGACGGACGTGATCTTCTCGGCCTCTTCGTCCGGGATGTCGCATTCGAATTCTTCTTCGAGCGCCATCACGAGTTCCACCGTGTCGAGCGAGTCGGCACCCAGGTCGTCGACGAAGGTCGATTCCGTCTTGATGTCGGCTTCATTCACACCGAGTTGTTCCGCGACGATCCGCTTGACACGCTGTTCTACGGTATCCATTGAATTTCCTTCCCTCTGGTTGATTCCGGTGATGACGGGAACACGCCGATCGGCTGCTCCCCTGTGATCAGAATGATCCTGACGCTGATTCGATTCGCACCGAACCGGGCGCGCATTCTACCAAAAACAGTCTTCCAAACGTCCCCCCGCGGAGACGATCGGTACTCACTCCATCAGCATTCCACCATTCACGTGAATGGTCGACCCCGTGATGTAGCTGGCACCCTCCGATGCGAGGAAACCGACGGCGTGCGCGACCTCGCGCGCATTGCCGAACCGGCCGAGCGGCACCTGACCGAGGAGCGCATCGCGCTGCGCATCGACCAGTCCGCGTGTCATGTCGGTATCGATGAAACCGGGCGCGACGCAGTTCACCGTGATGTTCCGGCTGCCCACCTCGCGCGCGAGGGATTTGGCGAAGCCGGCCACGCCCGCCTTGGCCGCTGCGTAATTCGCCTGGCCCGCGTTGCCGAGATGCCCCACGACGGATGTCACGTTGACGATGCGGCCCCAGCGGGCCTTCATCATCGGCCGCAGCACGAGCTTCGACAGAACGAACACCGAACGCAGATTCGTGGCCATGATCTGGTCCCACTCGTCGTCCTTCATCCGCAGGAGCAGGTTGTCGCGCGTGATGCCGGCGTTGTTGACGAGGATCGAGACATCGCCAAGTTGCGCCTGCACTGCGGCAAGCGCGGACTCCATTCCTGCACTGTCGCTGACGTCGAGCTGCACCCCGATGCCGTCGATGCCGGCAACCTTGAAGGCTTCCTGAAGTGCGGCGGCGCCTTCGACCGTGGTGGCCGTGCCCGCGACCCTCGCCCCCCTGGCGCCGAGTTCGAGGGCGATCGCGTGGCCGATGCCGCGGGAAGCGCCGGTGACGAGAGCGATCTTTCCGTTCATGCCGTCTCTCCTGTTTGGCCGATGGAAGCGAGCGTATCCGCAATGGCCTGCGCGGACGACAGCGTCGCGCTCGTCACGTCGGTCGCGATCCGCCGGACCATGCCGTGCAGCACCTTGCCGGGGCCGCACTCGACGATGTGCGTGACACCTGCCGCCTGCATGGCGGTGACGATCTCGATCCAGCGAACCGGGCAATAGAGCTGACGCACGAGCGCATCGGCGATCTCGGCGGGCGTCGTGGCTTCGCGCACATCGACGTTGTTGATGATCGGGAACGCCGGTGATTTCAGGGCGATGCCGGCCAGCGCGCCCGCGAGGGTCTCGGCCGCAGGACGCATCAACGCACAGTGCGACGGCACGCTCATCGGCAGCAGCACGGCACGCTTGGCGCCCCGCGCCTTGCAGGCTTCGATCGCACGGCCGACGGCTGCCTTGCCACCCGCGATGACGATCTGGCCGGGGGCATTCAGGTTGGCTGGTGACACGACCTCGTCGCCTGCGGCTTCGGCACACGCTGCAGCGACCTGGTCCGCATCGAGACCGAGGATTGCCGCGATGCCGCCCTGCCCTTCCGGAACGGCCTGCTGCATGGCGTCCGCGCGGACACGCACCAGTTTCATCGCTTCGGCGAATCCGAGTGCACCGCCAGCCACGAGGGCCGCGTACTCGCCGAGACTGTGGCCTGCGGCGAGCACCGGTGCCGGACCGCCCAGCGCCTGCCATGCCCGGTACACGGCGATGTCGGCCGCGAGCATGATCGGCTGGGTGTTGGTCGTCTGATTGAGGGCTTCCTCGGGACCGTTCTCGACGAGTGCGAAGAGGTCCTGACCGAGCGCCGAAGACGCCTCGTCGATGGTCGTGCGAACGACCGGCAGATCGAGGTAGTCCCGGAGCATCCCGACCGATTGCGAGCCCTGGCCGGGGAACACGAATGCGAGTTTCATGGCTGTTCCGTATTGATTCGTTGTCACCAGCGAAGCAGTACCGCGCCCCACGTGAAGCCGCCACCGACCCCTTCGAGCAGCACGTTGTGGCCGGGCTGGATGCGACCGTCGCGGACAGCTTCGTCGAGCGCGAGCGGGATGGAGGCAGCCGATGTGTTGCCGTGGCGATCGACCGTGCACACGACGCGATCCATGCCGAGGCCGAGGCGCTTCGCCGTTGCCTCGATGATGCGGATGTTGGCCTGATGCGGGATGAACCAGTCGATGTCGGTGGCGCTCACGCCTGCGGCCGACAAAACTTCGTTCGCGACTTCGGCCAGCACCCGCACTGCGTACTTGAACACGGCCCCGCCATCCATCTGGACGAATGGGGATCCGATGACCTCGCCGCCTGCCCCGATGCATCCGGGCACCGACAGGATGTCCACTTGCGAGCCGTCGGCGTGCAGGCGCGACGCGAGAATTCCCGGGGCGTCGGACGCACCGAGCACCACCGCACCCGCGCCGTCACCGAAGAGCACGCAGGTCGTCCGGTCGCTCCAATCGAGCAGGCGGGAGAAGACCTCCGCGCCGACGACGAGCGCCATCCGGGCCTGACCGCAGCGGATGTACATGTCGGCCGTCGCCAGGGCGTAGACGAATCCACTGCAGACGGCTTGCACGTCGAACGCCGCGCATCCGGCTGCCCCCAGCCGTGCCTGGAGAATGCAGGCGGTGCCGGGAAAAACCATGTCAGGCGTGGTCGTCGCGACGATGATCAGGTCGATCGCGGAGGCATCAAGCCCGGCTGCGTCGAGCGCGCGACGGGCGGCCTCGAAGGCGAGATCGCTGGTCTTCTCGTCGGCTGACGCGATGTGACGCTGCCGGATACCGGTGCGCGTGGTGATCCACTCGTCGGACGTATCGACCTTCGACGCGAGATCCTGGTTCGTGACCAGGTTCGGCGGCAGGAATGAACCCGTGCCGAGAATCCGGGAAAACATGGTCAGGACGCCGTGTCGACAGGCTGCGCGTGCAGGCGCGCGCTGATGAGATCGAGCAGACCGTTGCGGGCCTCGTCGGAGGCGCGCTGGATCGCGAACTCGAACCCGAATGCGTCGGCGGATCCGTGGCTCTTCACCACGACGCCGCGCAGCCCGAGCAGGCTTGCGCCGTTGTAGCGACGATGATCGACACGGTGCTTGAAACGCTTGATGACCGGCAGCGCAAGCAGCGCGGCCAGTTTCGAGAGCGGATTGCGCGTGAACTCTTCACGGAGGTACGCGGCAAGCATCTGTGCCAGGCCCTCGGACGTCTTGAGCGCGACGTTGCCGACGAATCCGTCGCAGACCACGAGATCCGTCGTGCCCTTGTAGATGTCGTCACCTTCCACGTTTCCGTAGAAATTGAGGCTGCTCGCGCGAAGCATCTCGGCGGCCTCCTTGACGACATCGTTGCCCTTGATCTCTTCCTCACCGATGTTGAGCAAGCCGATGCTCGGACGATCGTTGTGGTCGATCGCGCCGACGAGGGCAGAACCCATGATCGCGAACTGCACGAGATGTTCGGGTCGGCAATTGACGTTCGCCCCGAGGTCGAGCATGACCGTGCGGCCGCGCTGCGTCGGAAGGAAGGATGCGATCGCAGGTCGTTCCACGCCCGGCAGCATCTTCAGGACGAACCTCGAGATCGCCATCAGCGCACCGGTGTTCCCGGCACTGACAGCGCAGTCGGCTTCGCCGGACTTCACGAGGTCGATCGCGACGCGCATCGACGAATCGCGCTTGTTGCGCAACGCAGTCGCGGGCGGATCGTGCATCAGCACGACTTCGCTTGCAGCACGGATGGATATACGGGGATTGGACGACTGACCGAGCCGAGCCAGTTCCGCGGCCAGTACCGCCTCGCCACCGACAAGGATCATCCGGACGTCGGATTCTCGCGCCGCGAAGCTGATCGCAGCAGGAACGGTGACGCTCGGACCGTGGTCGCCGCCCATGCAATCGATGGCAATGCTGACCATCACGCCAGCACGCACCGTCGAATGAATTTGCACCTCATCGAGTCTCGCCGCCGGCTCGAATCACGGACGCTGCCTGTCGGGACATGATCATTCCCGGAACAGGACACCACGCTCGAACCGACCGCACACGTGATGGACCCGCGACTCACTCGCCCTTCGTCTTGAGCACCTTGCGCCCACGGTAGTAACCCGACGGGCTGATGTGGTGGCGCAGATGCACTTCACCGGTCGTCGGCTCGACGGCCAGCGGCGGATTCGTCAGGAAGTCGTGGGACCGATGCATGCCGCGCTTCGAGGGAGACTTCTTGTTCTGCTGAACAGCCATGTTGACTCCTTGGGCACCCGCCAGGGGCGCAAAAAATAACCGTCAAAAAATCTAGTTGAGCCGATCGGGCTCGACGCCGCCGACCGCCACGCACTCTTCGTCCGACTCCGCGTGCTTCGGGGCAAGCGGAAGCGAGAGCAGCAACTCGTCCTCGACGAGATCCATCGGATTTACGCGCCCGACGAGCGGCAGGTAATCCGAATCTGCTTCTTCGTCAGCGACGTCGCCGAGAGCCGCCTCGGGAACGAACACCAGTTCGCGATCGGAATCAACGTCGATACGGACAGGCCCGAGACATCTCTGACAGACCATCCACACGGATGCCGCCATATGCAACCGGATGCTCGGCTTGCCGTCGCGCCGCACGACACCGACGCACTCATACCTGACGTCGCCATCGGGCTTCGCCAGGAATTCGCCCAGACGCGCCAGCGCCACGACGGGCGTTTCACCCTTCATGACCGCGGCGCGATGCGCGAAATCGGATACGTCGATGCTTACCGGGGCAGACATAAGCCCGGCATAATACGAGTTTTTCCCTGCTCGGTCAAAAGGCTACAGCACTCTTATGGCACCCGCGCGCCTTATCCTCGCATCCACCTCCAGGTACCGGAAGGAACTGTTGTCGCGGTTCCGGATTCCGTTCGAGACCGATGCCCCCCACGTCGACGAATCACCGCTCGCGAGCGAAGCGCCGGCAGCCACGGCCCAGCGACTGGCGCACGCAAAGGCGCTTGTCGTCGCGGCACGCCATCCGGACGCCGTCGTGATCGGATCCGACCAGGTGGCCGAACTCGATGGCATCCGCCTCGACAAGCCCGGCACGGAAGAACGCGCGATCGAACAACTCATGTCGGCGAGCGGACGCACCGTCGAATTCCTGACTGCAGTCCACGTACTTTCGAAGGACGGCCCCACGGACACGTCCACGGTCGTCCCGACGTACGTGACCTTTCGTCGATTCGACCGCGCGGTCGCCGAACGCTACGTGGCCATCGAACAGCCACTCGACTGCGCCGGCAGCGCGAAGGCCGAAGGACTGGGCATTGCCCTCATCGCGGCCATCGAGGGACCGGATCCGACGGCCCTCATCGGCCTGCCGCTCATCGCCCTCACCGACCTCCTCGCCAGGCACGGAATGCCCGTGCTCGACACGAAGTGAGCGCGGCGCGCGGCACGCTCTACCTCGTGCCCATGCCGCTCGGCAGCGGTGACTTGCACGCCTGCCTGCCGCAGGACGCCCTGGCCACCGTTGCGCGACTGACCCGGTTCATCGCCGAGGATGCCCGTACCGCCCGCCGCGTCCTGACGAAACTGCCACTCGACACGCCGATCCGCGACGTGGAGTTCGGCGAACTGAACGAACACACCCGCCCCGCCGATCTGGCGGGACTGCTCACCCCGCTGCTCGCCGGCACGGACGTCGGACTCGTCTCGGAAGCGGGCTGCCCCGTGATTGCCGACCCCGGCGCCGCCGTCGTGGCACTCGCCCACGAACACGGCATCCGGGTGGCCCCGCTGATCGGGCCCAGCGCAGTGCTCCTGGCACTCATGGGTTCCGGCCTGTCCGGACAGGCGTTCCGCTTTCATGGCTACCTGCCCGTCGATCCGCAGGCGAGGCGCCAGCGAATCGTCGCGATCGAACAGGATTCCGCCCGAAGCGACTGCACGCATCTCTTCATCGAGACGCCGTACCGGAACGACCAGATGCTGGGATCACTCCTGGAATGCTGCCAGCCCTCGACGCGGCTTTCGGTCTGCGTCGACCTCACGCTGCCGACCGAGGCCATCGTGACCCGCGCGATCGTCGACTGGCGAAACAGTCCGCGGCCCGATCTCGACCGCCGCCCGGCGGTGTTTGTCCTGGCGGCCCCGCGACCTACCGGACCCGCCCGCCGAACCCGCCGGTGACCTTCACCGCGGCCTCGCCGATGGCCGCACCGAAGCGCTTGGCGAAACGCTCGGCGATGTTCTCCTTGGGCGTGAAGTCGACGATCCGGTCGGCCTTGATGATCTCGCGCGCGACGAACGCCACGTCGCCGAGGGCGTCCGCGAGACCCATTTCGATGCTGCGATCGCCAGTCCACATGAGACCGCTGAACAGATCCGGGGAATCCTTCAGGCGCTTGCCACGGCCCTCGCGGACCACCTGGATGAACTGCTGGTGGATCTCGCCGAGCATCCGCTGCGCATGCTCGCGCTGCTGGGCGTCCATCGGGGAGAACGGGTCGAGGAAGCCCTTGTTGCTGCCGGCCGTGAGCAGTCGGCGCTCGACACCGAGCTTGGACATGGTGTCGGTGAATCCGAATCCATCCATGAGCACGCCGATCGAGCCGACGAGGCTGCCGCGGCTGACGAATATCCGGTCGGCAGCGGCCGCGGCGTAGTACCCGCCGGACGCACAGACGTCGTCCACCACCACATAAAGCGGTATCGCCGGATGCAGGTTGCGCAGGCGGCGGATCTCCATGTTGATCTGGTGCGCCTGCACCGGGCTGCCGCCCGGGCTGTTCACCCGCAGCACGACGCCCTGCGTATTGCCATCCTCGAAGGCATCGCCGAGCCCCGCGTTCACTACGTCGGCTGCCGCCATCGAATCAGCCTCGATGACCCCGTTCAGGTCGACGAGCGCCGTGTGCTTGCCGGTTCCCACGGAGTCCCCCTGGCCGACCCAGCCCAGCGCGAAGAACAGGATCGCAAACAGATAAACGAACGTGAGCGACTTGAAGAGGATGCCCCAGCGGCGGCTGCGGCGTTGCTCGGTCAGTGCAGAGGTCGCGAGCTCGCGCAGAACATCGCGTTCCCAGGCACCCGACGGTTCGCGGCCGGTGCTGGACGTGTCTTGATCAGCCATGGATTGCTTCTTCGAAAATGAGATATACGGCCCCGTCCCGCTCGGAAACCGCCAGCTTGTGGAGGCGCCCGCCCTTGCAGGGACCCGCGAGGCACGCACCCGTTTCGGGGGCATACATGGCCCCATGGGTCGCGCAGATCAAGTATAGCTGTGAGGTATCGAAGAACTCGCCCTCGCTCCAGTCGAGTTCCACAGGGACGTGCGCGCAGCGATTCACATAGGCATGCACCTCACCGTCGAACCGCACCGCGAACGCCGACACCTTGCCCGAGGCGGATTCGAACTCGAACCGCACGCCGCGCCCGCCCTCTTCCAGCGCGTCGGCGGCGCAGATCAGGCGTTCGCGGTCAGCCATGCCCAGAGTTCCTGCGGCGTATCGACGGTGACGGTGCTCGGCGCCTTCGCCAGCTTTGCAGGTTCGTGAGCGCCATAGGTCACGGCGACAGCGTCGACCCGGGCGCCCGCTGCCATCTCGAGATCGTGCGTCGTGTCACCCACCATCAAGGCACGCGCCGGCTCCACACAGAGACGATCGAGCAGGTACTCGAGCATCCCGGGGTGCGGCTTCGAGAAGCCCTCGTCGCCGCAGCGGGTGGCATCGAAACGCGACCGGAGTTGCGTGTCGTCGAGCGCACGCTCGAGACCGACGCGACTCTTGCCGGTCGCGACGGCGAGGAAATGGCCGCGCGCCTGGAGCGCACGCAATCCCGCATCGACGCCATCGAACAGCACGACGACGGATTCGCCGCCCAGGTAGTGATGCCGGTACCGGTCGACCAGCCGGCCGGAGTCCGCACGCGTGATCGTCGGGAACAGGTAGTCGAGTGCGTCCTGGAGCCCCAGCCCGATGATGTGGCGGGACGCTTCGTCCGACGGCGCTTCGAATCCGATGTCGCGACTCGCGGCCTGCAGGCTCGAGACGATGTGCGCCGCGGAATCCACGAGCGTGCCGTCCCAGTCGAAGACGACGAGGTCGTAGCGCTTCATGCGGACGCTCCCGCGGCACGAACCGATCCGGCAGCAATGTGCTCCACGTAGCGATCGAGGTCGGAAGGCAGCGGCGAGCTCACTTCGAGAGGCTCACCGGACACTGGGTGGGCGCAACGAAACTTCGCTGCGTGCAGGAACATCCGCTTCAGGCCCTGCCGGGCGAGGAGGCGGTTCAACTCGAAATCGCCATATTTGTCGTCTCCGCAAATGGGAAAACCGGCATGGGCCAGATGCACCCGGATCTGGTGCGTCCGGCCCGTCAGCAACCGGGCCTCGAGAAGGCTGTGCCCTGGCAGCGCGCGCAGGCATCGAACCTTCGTCGCGGCCTCCTGCCCGTCGGGCGAGACGCTGACCCGGCGATCGCCGCCGGCAAGCACATGCTTTGCAAGCCGCGCATCGAGCGTCGTCGGGCCCGCCCGCCAGGTGCCCCGGACGAGCGCGAGGTAGCGCTTGTCGGTACGACCGACGCGGATCTGCTCGTGGAGGTTCGTCAGGGCGGACCGCTTCTTCGCGAGCAGCAGCACGCCCGACGTCTCGCGATCGAGCCGGTGCACGAGTTCGAGGAACTTCGCGTCCGGACGGGCCGCGCGGAGCCGTTCGATGACGCCGTGGGCGATCCCGCTTCCGCCGTGCACGGCGACGCCCGACGGTTTGTCGATGATCAGCAGTGCGTCGTCCTCGAAGAGCACCGGCAGCGCCGGCCCCCCCGGCGGGACCGGCGCTGCTCCCGGCCCGGGCGCGGACGTCCGGATCGGTGGCACGCGCACGCGGTCCCCGAGCACCAGGCGCTGGGTCGGATCGGCACGACGGCTGTTGATCCGGACCTCCCCGCTGCGGAGGATCCGGTACACGTGACTCTTGGGGACACCCTTCAGGATGCGCTGGAGGAAGTTGTCGACCCGCTGCCCCTCGGACTCGGGTCCGACTTCCACCCAGTTGACTGAATCTTTACTAAGACTGTTCACTATTCCTATACTCTCCGACGGCGCATGGCGTTCGCGGCGGGCTGTGAATCTCCGTCCCTGACCTGCGCCGTCCCACGCCTCCCGCCCTCAGGCGGAGGTAGATAACAGGGTTAACGTCGCTCACCCTTCGAAGCAGCGATGACGGCAACAACGCGCTCGATTCCCGGTTTCAAGCAACCCGCCGCGTCAACACGCGCCGCGACGGTGCCCATGCAGACCCCAGGCCTCTTCGCCGGTCTGTCCTCTCGAAGACTTATCCGATGATGACGATCATGTTCGAATGATAAGCGCTCGCGGCCTCCCCCGGCCGTGTCGTGGTCTGCAAATCCCGTGTCGCACGAGCGCGGGAGACTAAGTACATGAAAAGAATGTTGTTCAATGCGACGCATCCGGAGGAGATCCGCGTCGCAATCGTCGATGGCCAGAAGCTCATCGATCTCGATATCGAAGCGCTCGGCAAGGAGCAGCGCAAGGGCAATATCTACAAGGGCGTCATCACCCGCGTCGAGCCCAGTCTCGAAGCTGCGTTCGTCGACTACAGCGCCGATCGCCACGGTTTTCTCCCGTTCAAGGAGATCAGCCGCCAGTACTTCCCCGAAGGCACCGACGTCGGCAAGGCCCGCATCCAGGACGTCCTCCGCGAAGGCCAGGAGGTCATCGTCCAGGTCGAGAAGGACGAACGCGGCAACAAGGGCGCGGCCCTCACGACCTTCATCAGCCTCGCCGGACGCTACGTCGTCCTGATGCCGAACAACCCGCGCGGCGGTGGTGTGTCCCGCCGGGTCGAGGGCGAGGAACGCAACGAACTGCGCGACACGATCGCCCAGCTCGAAGTCCCGCAGGGCATGAGCATCATCGCCCGCACCGCCGGCATCGGCCGCTCGGTCGAAGAGCTCGAATGGGACCTGAAGTACCTGCTCCAGCTCTGGCGCGCCATCGAGGACGCCTCCTCGGCCCAGTACACCGACAAGGAAGGCAACGTCTTCAACGAGCCGCGCAGTTCGACCGGCGCGCAGCTGAAGCGCTCCAACCCCGCACCGTTCCTGATCTTCGAAGAGTCGAGCCTCGTCATCCGTGCGATCCGCGACTACTTCCAGCCGGACATCGGCGAGATCCTGATCGACAACGAGGCGATCCACGAGCAGGTGCAGGTGTTCATGAGCCACGTGATGCCGGCCAACACGGGCCGGGTCAAGCTCTACACCGACGACATCCCGCTCTTCTCGCGCTTCCAGATCGAACACCAGATCGAGACCGCGTACGCCCGCCAGGTGCCGCTGCCGTCCGGTGGCGCCATCGTGATCGACCACACCGAAGCCCTCGTGTCCGTCGACGTGAACTCGGCCCGCGCCACCAAGGGCGTGGACATCGAAGCGACCGCGCTCAACACGAACCTCGAAGCCTCCGACGAGATCGCGCGCCAGTTGCGCCTGCGTGACCTCGGCGGCCTCGTCGTGATCGACTACATCGACATGGAGTCGGCCAAGAACCAGCGCGACGTCGAGAACCGACTCCGCGACGCGCTGCGCTACGACCGCGCCCGCGTCCAGATGGGCAAGATTTCGCGCTTCGGCCTCATGGAACTCTCGCGGCAGCGTCTCCAGACGTCGCTGGGCGAGACGAGCCATATCCCCTGCCCGCGCTGCCACGGCGTCGGCCACATCCGCGGTATCGAATCCACCGCCCTGCACATCCTGCGCATCGTCCAGGAAGAGGCGATGAAGGAGAACAGCGCGGCCGTGAACGCCCAGGTGCCGGTCGAGGTCGCCACGTACCTGCTGAACGAGAAGCGCAGCGAGTTCCAGTCGATGGAAGCCCGCCTGAAGGTGAGCATCCTGCTCATCCCGAACGTGCACCTCGAGACGCCCAACTACACCGTGACGCGCCTGCGCCACGACGAGCTGAACCAGACCGGCCCGCTCCCGCCGAGCTACCAGATGATGGATGCGCCCGCCGAGGAAGACGTCACGATGCCGGGTGCGGCAGCCGAGCGTCCGCCGAAGGTGGAAGCCATGGTCAAGGGCATCACGCCCGCCCAGCCGGCGCCGCTGCCGACCGAGCCCGTTGCCGCGCCGGTCGTCGAAGCCCCCGTGTCGCGTCCGCCGTCGATCCTCAAGAAGATCTTCGGTTGGCTCGCCGGCAGCAAGTCGGAAGCGCCGACCGCGCCGGTTCCGGCTGCGCCGGTCAAGGCCGCGCCGTCGGGCGATGCCCGCCGCGGTGGCCGTCGTCCGGAGCGCACCGGTGAAGAATCGCGCCGCCCGCGCGGTGAGCGCAAGGACGGTGACCGTCCTGCCGGCGAACGCCAGGGCGGAGAACGCCAGGGTGGAGAAGGCAGTCGGCGTCGTCAGGGCAGCGGCGAAGGTCGCAGCCAGGAAGGCCGCAATCAGGAGCCCCGTTCGCAGGAAGGTCGCCAGCAGGGCGGTCGTCAGCCCGCGCAGGCGCAAGCCGAGGCAGCACCGCGAGACGGCGAGGAACGCGCCGGGCAGGAAGGTCGCCCGCGTCGCCAACCGCGCCAGCCGCGCCCGCGTGACGGCCAGCGCGCCGCGCCGGTCGAGGGCGTCGAAGCTCTGCCGATCGTTGACGTCGCCGTCGACGAAGGCACGCCGGCCGCAGAGCGTCCCGCAGGCGAGCCGCGTGGTGAAGGTGCTGCGCAGGGTGAAGAACGCACGGGTCGCCGTCGTCGTGGTCGTCGCGGTGATCGCAGCCGTGGTGATGCCGCGGGAAGCGGTGCCGATGAGGCGACGCAGGTGACGTCCGAGTCGGAAGCGTCCGGTGAACAGCAGCCCGTCGAACGGCAGGAAGCTGCGCCGACCATCGTCGCGGCAGCTGCCGCGACCGAAGTGGTCCGGTCCATGGCCGAGGTGGATTCGGTCGTCCGCGTGGAACCGGCCGCCGAGGTGCAATCGGTCTTCGAGGCGGCGCCCGCCGGCGAATCGGTGATTTCCGAGCCCGCCGTCGTGTCCGAAACGGCCGCCGCCGTGCCGGTCGCGATCGAAACCCCTGTAGTCGAAGCGCCTGCCGCCGCACCCGCGATCGTCGAGGCCGCCATCGCCGAAATCCCGGTTGAGGCGCCTTCCGTCGTGGAAGCCGCTGCTGCTGTCGAAGCAGCCGCGGTCGAGGTCACGGAAGCAGCGCCGGTCGCGGAGTCGATCCCCACAGCAGCGCCGGTCACCCCGCCCGCTGCCGGTGCGTCGACGGTTGAAGCGGCCGGTTCGCTGATCGCTGCGGCCATGCGCCGCTCCGAGGCGGCCGCCCCGGCGCCCGCCGCCCCGCTTGTCCTGCCGGCCGGCATGGAACAGGTCGAGACGCGCGCCGCCGCGGTCGACACCGCCGACGATGCACCGGTTCGCCTCGGACGTCCGCGTCCGGCGCAGCAGGCCGCCTCGGACGCGGAACCCCTCGTGCAGATCGAAACGAAGAACTGACCGAGGCAGCAGCGGTGCGGAGTGATCCGCGCCGCTCGAACGACGAGGCCTGTCGAGGCCACGGCAATCCGGACGGAGCGCCGCAACCTCGACAGGCCTTTTCCGTTTTCAGCGCTCCGGGTTTCCCGCAGCCAGGTCTGCCTCGATTCTCGCGAGCAGCCCGCGCGAGGCTGTCTCCACCAGATCCAGCACCTTCTCGAAACCGTCCGGACCGCCGTAGTACGGATCGGGCACGTCGCGCTCGTCGGTGTCCGGCGCGAAGTCGAGGAGCCGCCCGAGATAGCCGTCGAAATCCTCCGGCCGCAGCGCTTCGAGCGACTTCAGGTTGTGACGGTCGAGCGCCAGCACGTAGCGAAACGTGGCGAAGTCCGCTGGCGCGAACTTCCGCGCGCGGATCTTCCGGAGGTCGTAGTCGCGGCGCGATGCCGTCGCGATGGAACGCAGGTCCGGGGGCTCGCCGATGTGGTTCGCGTGGGTCCCGGCGGAATCGATGTGCAGCCTGCGCTCGATCTTCGCCTCGCGCGCGTGGCGTCGGAACACGGCCTCCGCGGTGGGCGAACGACAGATGTTGCCCATGCAGACGAACAGCACGCCGAGCTTCGGCTCGCGACGGAAGAAGCGCACGGTCAGCGCTTCCCGGAACGCGCGGCGCGTTCCTCGGGGGCCGCTTCGTCGACGCCGAACAGTCGCGTCTTCAGGCGCTTCAGCGTGTCGCGCAAAGCAGCCGCCTGCTCGAATTCCAGATTGCGGGCGTGCTCCAGCATCTCCTTCTCCACGCGCTTGATCTCCCTCGTGAGTTCCTTTTCGTTCGTCGGTTCCGGCCGTTCGTCGCGCCGCGCGGAACGCAGTTCGCGGCGCGCGTTGTCGTTCGCGTAGACCCCGTCGATCAGCTCGCCGATCTTCTTCAGCACGCTCGCCGGGACGATGCCGTTCGCCTCGTTGAACGCGCGCTGCTTGGCACGCCTGCGATCCGTCTCGTCGATCGCCCGGCGCATCGACTCGGTCATCTTGTCCGCGTAGAGGATCGCCCTGCCGTTCAGGTGCCGCGCCGCACGCCCGATGGTCTGGATGAGCGAGCGCTCCGAACGCAGGAATCCCTCCTTGTCGGCATCGAGAATCGCCACCAGCGACACCTCCGGCAGATCGAGGCCCTCGCGCAGCAGGTTGATCCCGACGAGCACGTCGAACTCGCCGAGCCGCAGGTCGCGGATGATCTCGACGCGCTCGACGGTGTCGATGTCCGAGTGCAGGTAGCGGACCTTCACGCCGTGCTCCGACAGGTAGTCGGTGAGATCCTCGGCCATGCGCTTCGTGAGCGTCGTCACGAGCACGCGCTCGTTCACCGCGACGCGCTCGGTGATCTCGGACATGAGGTTGTCGACCTGGTTCGACGCCGGTCGCACGTCGATCTCGGGGTCCACGAGCCCGGTCGGCCGCACCACCTGCTCGACGACCTGCTGCTGATGCGTCGCCTCGTACGTCGACGGTGTCGCCGACACGAACACGGTCTGCGGCATCAGCGCCTCGAACTCGTCGAAGCGAAGCGGACGGTTGTCGAGCGCGCTCGGCAGCCGGAAGCCGTAGTCGACGAGGTTCTCCTTGCGGGCCCGATCGCCGCGGTACATGCCGCCGATCTGCGGCACGGTCACGTGACTCTCGTCGATGATCATCAGCGAGCCCTGCGGCATGTAGTCGATGAGCGTCGGCGGCGGTTCGCCGGCGAGGCGGCCCGAGAGATGGCGCGAGTAGTTCTCGATGCCCTTGCAGAACCCCAGCTCGTTGAGCATCTCGAGATCGAAGCGCGTGCGCTGTTCGATGCGCTGTGCCTCGACGAGCTTGTGCTGCTGCTGAAACTGCTCGATGCGTTCGCGCATCTCGATCTTGATGGTCTCGACCGCCTTCAGCGTCGTGCTGCGCGGCGTGACGTAGTGGCTCGACGGGTACACCGTGAAGCGCGAGACCTTCGACAGGATCTGCCCGGTCAGCGGATCGAAGAGCGACAGCGATTCGACCTCGTCGTCGAACAGCGAGAGCCGCAGCGCCGTCTCGGAGTTCTCGGCCGGAAAGATGTCGACGACGTCGCCGCGCACGCGGAACTTGCCGCGGCTGAATTCGTACTCGTTGCGCTCGTACTGCATCTCGGTCAGGCGCTGGATCACGAGTCGCTGCGGAATGCGTTCGTGTTCGCGCAGATGCAGGATCATCGAGTGATAGTCGACCGGATCGCCGATCCCGTAGATCGCGGAGACCGTCGCGACGATCACCGTGTCGGCACGTTCCAGCAGCGACTTCGTGGCCGACAACCGCATCTGCTCGATGTGGTCGTTGATGCTCGAATCCTTCTCGATGAAGAGATCGCGCGAGGGCACGTAGGCCTCGGGCTGGTAGTAGTCGTAGTACGAGACGAAGTACTCGATCGCGTTCTCGGGAAAGAACTCGCGCATTTCGGCGTAGAGCTGCGCGGCGAGCGTCTTGTTCGGCGCCATCACGATCGCCGGGCGACCGATCCGGGCGATGACGTTCGCCATCGTGTACGTCTTGCCCGACCCCGTGACACCGAGCAGCGTCTGGAAATCGAGCCCGCGTCGAACGCCGTCCGTCAGACGTTCGATCGCCTCGGGCTGATCGCCCGCGGGCTGGAACGGCTGATGAAGCCGGAAGGGACTGTTGGGGAACGTGACGATCACGGCTAAAATCCGGCGCTTCGCGTGCAGCGGGCGGCGAGTCTAGCACCGCGTCCCGGCGTGCAGATACCGTCGCGCAGACCGGTCGTCGCGCACTGCAGCGCCCTCCTCAACTCAGCCACGGAACGCACTCATGACCTCCGCTCTCTTCGCCGGCGTCGAACTCGCGCCCCGGGATCCGATCCTCGGTGTCACCGAAGCCTTCAACGCCGACACCAACTCCAGCAAGGTGAACCTCGGGGTCGGCGTCTACTACGACGATGCCGGCAAGGTCCCGCTGCTCGAATGCGTGAAGCGCGCCGAAGCCCAGATCGTCGCCGGCGCCTTCCCCCGGTCCTATCTCCCGATCGATGGTCTCGCGCAGTACGACAAGGCCGTGCAGGCCCTCGTGTTCGGTGCCGATTCCGACATCGTGAAGTCGAAGCGCGCCATCACCGTGCAGGCCCTCGGCGGCACGGGCGGCCTGAAGCTCGGCGCGGATTTCATCCGTCGCCTCGCGCCGAATGCCGCCGTGTGGATCTCCGATCCGAGCTGGGAAAATCACCGCGCGCTGTTCGAGGCCGCCGGCTTCAAGGTCAACACGTACCGCTACTACGACCCCGCCACGCACGGCCTCGACTTCGCGGGCATGCGCGCTGCGCTCGAATCGATCCCGGCGGGCGACGTCGTGGTCCTGCACGCGTGCTGCCACAACCCGACCGGCGCCGACCTGACGGCCGACCAGTGGAACGAGATCATCGCCGTCGTGAAGTCGCGCGACCTCGTGCCCTTCCTCGACATCGCTTACCAGGGCTTCGGTGACGGCATCGAGGCCGACGCGCATGCCGTCCGCGCGTTCGCTGCCGCGGGCATGCCGCTGTTCGTGTCGAACTCGTTCTCGAAGTCGTTCTCGCTGTACGGCGAGCGCGTCGGCGCGCTGAGCATCGTCGCCAAGGACGCCGAGGAAGCCGCGCGTCTGCTGAGCCAGCTGAAGCGCGTCATCCGCACCAACTATTCGAATCCGCCCTCGCACGGCGGCAAGGTCGTCGCGACCGTGCTCGAGTCACCCGAACTGCGCGCGTTGTGGGAATCCGAACTGGCCGGCATGCGCGACCGCATCCGCACGATGCGCGCGCGCCTCACCGAAGAACTCCAGGCCCGCGTTCCCGGCCGCGATTTCAGCTTCGTGATGCGCCAGCGCGGCATGTTCTCGTACTCGGGTCTGACCAAGGCCCAGGTGGATCGCCTGCGCACCGAGTTCTCCGTCTACGCCATCGACACGGGCCGCATCTGCGTCGCGGCGCTCAACTCGAAGAACATCGATCACGTGGCGCAATCGATCGCGAAGGTGCTCGCATAAAAAGGTGTGTCGCCAGCGTTGACCGGTCAGGGGCTCGTGGATAGAATGCGCGCCTCTTCAGTTCCCCGATAGCTCAGTCGGTAGAGCGACGGACTGTTAATCCGCAGGTCCCTGGTTCGAGCCCAGGTCGGGGAGCCAACTGATTCGAGAGAAAGCCTCGTGATTCGTCACGGGGCTTTTTTCTTTGGCGCGATCGCGGTGCGGCGTCGCGGTTCATGGACCGGTGCGACCACAAGACGCCTGCGCATCGCAGCTGCAGAGAACGTACCGCAAAGGCCACACCAAGGTCCGCAGCTCGCATCGCTTCGCAGGAGCGCTCGGCGTAGCAGATGCCACGCCGCACGCCGCACCCCGGCCAGGGGATCAAACGGTGGAGCACGAACCAAGGAGTACTCCCGTCATCACGGACGCCGGAAGTCGTTCTCGATCCAGCCGGCAGCAGTCGCCGCCGTGAGCTTGAAGCCGGCGGACACGCGGACCCGAGCCAGCACTTCGCCGAAGGCATCCTCGGCCGAGAGGATCGCGTGGGGATCGTCGTCATCGGGAACGATGTCGAGCGTCACCGTGATGCGACCGGACGCCGTGTTCACGACGACCTTCTTGTGCAGTGTCGCGTGCAACTGTTGCTCGTGGCGCCGCAGGACCTCCGATGCGGTCTTGACCAGCGTGTTGAACGCGGCGGAATCGAGCGGCTTGGGGTTCTTCTTGTCGCGCCCCATCGTCCACGGCCCGACGAGCGCGGGCTCGGGCTCGCCGTCCTTGATCATCTCGACGGCCCAGCCCTCGTCGTCGGCGTTCTTGATGACCCGCGCGGTCCAGCCGTTCTCGCACCACAGGCGGGGTTCGTTGATCGGCGTCGGGGCGTCGTCGTTCTCTGTCGTGTCGATGTTCTTCATGGACCGCATGTTACGTGGCCGGCTCGCGGCCGGACCGATTGCATCGCGACGGCATCGTCCGGCGTGTGCGGGGCATTGCGCCGTTCGATGCCGGACGATCCACGGTGCGGCATCCTCAGTCCCGCCCGCCCTCGACCGGAAGCGCCTCGGCCCGCCAGCGGAGCATGCCGCCCGCGAGATTCGCGACCTTCGTCAGCCCTGACTTCTGCAGCAGGACCGTCGCCTGCGCCGATCGCGCGCCGGAACGACAGACGGCCACGACCGGGCGCGCGCGATCGATCTCGCCGGCGTGGCTCGCGAGCTGCGACAGCGGCAGCAGGCGCGCCCCCGGGATGTGCCCGAGTGCATCGGTGAATTCCTGCGGTTCGCGCACGTCGATGATCTGGATGTCGCCGGATCGACCGCCCGCCACGCGCTCCGCGAGCGCCGTCGGCTGGATCTCCCAGACACCGCTGAACGTGCACGTGAGCGGCGCCCAGTCGGTTTCGTCGGATCGCGGTGTCGCGGAATCCGGCCGGCCGCAGCGAAGGTTCGCGGGGACGGCGATGTCCATCAGCTTCGGGTGCGGCAGGCCGAGGTTGTCCATGTAGCCCGCGAAGTCCGTCGCGCTGACGTCGCCGCCGAGACGCGGATTGAAACGACGCTCCTCGTCGACGCTCGTCACCGTGAGTCCGCGGTAGTCGTGTCCCGGGTAGAGCAGGCACGCGGCCGGCAGCGACAGGATCTGGTCGCGCACCGAGCGGTACAGCATCGCCGGGCTGCCCTGCTGGAAGTCGGTCCGGCCGCAGCCCCGGATCAGCAGGCTGTCACCGGTGAAGGCCATGCTCTGGTCGTCGAGCACGTACGTCAGGCAACCGCTCGTGTGACCCGGCGTCGCACGCACTTCGAGGTACCGCGATCCGAACTGGACGCGATCGCCGTGTCGGAGCAACCGGTCGGCGTTCTCCGCGGCAGAGGCCTCCGCCAGCAGGATCCGGCTGCCGCAGCGTTGCTTGAGCTGCCACGCGCCGGTGACGTGGTCGGCATGCACGTGCGTGTCGAGCGTCGCGACGAGCCGGAGCCCGAGTTCGCGCAACAGCGCGACGTCGCGCCGCTCGTGCTCGAATACCGGATCGATGATGACGGCCTCGCCGGACGCCGAATCACCCAGCAGGTACGTGTAGGTCGAGGATTGCGGATCGAACAGTTGCCGGAAGACGAGCATGTCGGAATCTCCTGCCCATGGCTGGTGTGGATGCGAGTCCCCCGATTATCCGCGCGACGCGGGTCACGTGGTCGTCGCCGGGCGTGTCGTGATGCGCTCGACAGTCGATCGTGGACGATCATCGCCGCGTTCGCGCCACGGACCGGTCCCGGCCGCAGGGATCGGCGCGGGCACCGTGATCCTCGCGACACCCTGCGGACCGCCGCGAACGCCGGCGACACGCATCCGCCGGTTGTGCGACTCGACATCGCTGGTCATGATCGAGCCGATGTAACCGCGGCAACGACGCCGCATCCGAGATCACGAAAGGACACGCACGATGCCATCCGGGACCGACGCTCTCCGAACGCTCGAACCGATCGAGTCCCGGGTCACCGATGACGACACGGTCGCACGTGCCTGCCCGCGAACGACCGTGTCGCCGGCACCGCCAAGCGAACCGTGTTTCTCCCGACGCCCGGAACACCTCCGCGTGTGCGGCGTCCGGACGATTGCATCCGCAACGGTGGTCTGATGCGGAATATCGATGCGTGGCGTCGCTGGCTGCCGGCGCTTCCGATCCTCGACTGGGGACGCCGTTACGACCGCGAAGCGCTGACCGGGGATCTCGTGGCGGCCGTGATCGTGACCATCATGCTGATTCCGCAGAGCCTCGCCTACGCCCTGCTCGCCGGCCTGCCGGCCGAGGCCGGCCTCTACGCGAGCGTCGCACCGCTCCTGCTCTATGCCGTGTTCGGCAGCAGCCGGGTCCTGGCCGTCGGCCCTGTCGCTGTCGTGTCCCTGATGACCGCCACCACGATCGGCGAGTACACCGCGCCGGGGTCACCCGACTACTGGCCCGCCGCGATCACGCTCGCCTTCCTGTCCGGCGCGATGCTCCTCGCCATGGGGCTCCTGCGGCTGGGTTTCCTCGCCAACTTCCTGAGCCATCCCGTGATCTCGGGATTCATCTCGGCCTCGGGCATCCTGATCGCCGCGAGCCAGCTGAAGACGCTGATGGGGGTGAAGGCCGAGGGGCACACGCTGGTCGACCTGCTGATATCACTGGGCGGCCAGGTGCCGGACACGCACCTGCCGACGTTCGCGATCGGGGCATCGACCGCGGCCTTCCTCTTCTGGGTCCGCAAGCGGCTCGAGCCGCTGCTGGTGCGCGCGGGTGTCGGCCGCCGACTCGCCGCCGTGATCGCGAAGACCGGCCCCGTGTTCGCCATCGCCGTCACCGTCACGCTGACGTGGTGGTTCGACCTGCACACGCACGGCGTCCGGATCGCGGGCGCCATCCCCCGGGGTCTGCCGCCGCTGACCATGCCTTCCCTGGACCTCGTGCTCTGGCGCGAGCTCGCCATGCCGGCCCTGCTCATCAGCGTCGTCGGATTCGTCGAATCGGTATCGGTCGGTCAGACGCTCGCGGCGAAACGGCGCCAGCGGATCGAACCCGACCAGGAACTCGTCGCGCTGGGTGCCAGCAACCTGTCGGCCTCGTTCACCGGCGGATTCCCGGTGACGGGCGGCTTCGCCCGGTCCGTCGTGAACTTCGATGCCGGTGCCCGGACACCGGCGGCGGGCGCGTTCACTGCCGTCGGGATCGCCGTCGCCTCGCTGCTGCTGACGCCGGCGCTGTACTTCCTGCCGCAGGCCACGCTCGCGGCGACGATCGTCGTCGCGGTGATATCGCTCGTCGACTTCGGAATCCTGCGGCGCACCTGGACCTACTCGAAACCGGACTTCGCGGCCGTCGCGGTGACGCTCGTCGCGACGCTGACGCTCGGCGTCGAACCGGGTCTCGTCGCCGGCGTGGCCGTGTCGCTCGCGCTGTACCTGTTCCGCACCAGCCGGCCGCACATCGCGATGGTCGGGCTGGTGCCGGGCACCGAACACTTCCGGAACGTGCTCCGGCACCAGGTGCTCGTCAGCCCGCGACTCGTCAGCCTGCGCGTGGACGAGAGCCTGTACTTCGCGAATGCCCGGAGCCTCGAGGACCGCGTCAACGACGCCGTGGCGAACCATCCGGACCTGCGTCACGTCGTGCTGCAATGCTCGGCCATCAACGACATCGATGCGAGCGCGCTGGAGAGCCTGGAATCCATCGAGGCCCGCCTCCGGGACGCCGGCATCGCGCTGCATCTGTCCGAGGTGAAGGGCCCCGTCATGGACCGCCTCCAGGCGACGGACTTCGTGCGCCATCTCAGCGGCCGGATCTTCCTGACGCAGTTCCAGGCGATCGCCGCGCTGACGCCCGAACTCCTCGCGGCGCGCTCGGCAACCGGGCCAGCTGGAGAGCCCGCGGAGCTGCCTCCCCGGTCGGTCGGATAACCCTCGCGAATCGCTGACGGCGCGGACGGCGGCGGGCACCGGGCTCCCCGGAAACCGGCCAGCCGCGCTGATTCTCCTGACATATGTCATGACAACGCCATCCCGACAAACTATCGTTGCAGGTGGGCGGCAGGTCGTGTTGTCCCGCGCGAAGCCGATGCAGGGCGTCCGCGCCTTCGCGACCTTCGCTGCCCGGCCGGTCGCCGGTTTCGACGAGCCCTAAAGTAGTCGCGGGCCCCGTCGTAAATCGCTCCCGGAAACTGCATTCAACAACCCGCTGCACCTGCTCGGCAGCCCCCCCCCGGCCGACGAGATTGAACGGGCTCCGGATGCAGGTTCGCCCACCGCCAATACGAACCAAGGACCAATCAAATATGAAGAACTCCGTGAACCGCTTCGGCAAGATCGCCATGCCCGTCCTCCTGATGGGTCTCCTCGCCGGTTGTGCCACCAACCAGCAGATGGCGCAGCTGAACAAGTCGATCGCCGATCTGAAGTCGGCCTCGGACGAGACCCGCGGCGTGGCCCAGGACGCGTCGATCAAGGCCGCCGCCGCCACGAAGGCGAGCGACGACGCGCGGAACGCTTCGACGGCCGCCGTGAAGCGCTCGGACGAAGCCGCCGCCACCGCCGACCGTGCCGCGCGCACGAGCGACGAAGCGAAGTCGGCCTCGCAGGCTGCCGTCCAGCGTTCCGACGAAGCCGCCGCGGCCTCCGCCCGTGCCGACACGACGAGCGCCGAAGCCCGCACCACCGCCCTGTCTGCCCTGACGTCGGCCTCGAACGCCAGCGATCTCGCGAATTCGGCCGTGAAGCGCTCGGAAGAATCCTTCCTGTCCGCCGACCGCGCCAATGGCACGAGCGACGCCGCGAACACGGCCGCCCAGGCCGCCGTCCAGCGTTCGGACGAAGCGGCGAAGCTGGCCGAGCGCGCCGACAACACCAGCGGCGAAGCCAAGCGCATCTCGCAGGCCGCCCAGCAGCGTTCGGAACAGGCGCACAACATCGCCGAGTTCTCGAACGCCGTGTCCGAGCGTGCCATCAAGAACAGCGAGCAGGCGAAGCAGTTCTCCGAGACCGCGAAGGACAAGTTCGAAGCGACGTTCGCCGTTGCGAAGCAGGCCGAAGTGACGGCCTACGAAGCAGCGTCGACGGCAGCCAACGCCAAGTCGGTGGCCGCTTCGGTGGCGGCAACGGCGCACGAAGCCCGTGCCGCGGCCTACGATGCCAAGTCGGTGGCCTACGGTCTGAAGGCCGAAAGCGCCAAGAAGTAATCGGACCTCCGGTTCCGGGAAAAGCCGCGGCATTCGTGCCGCGGCTTTTTTTTGGCAAACGGCTCAGGACTTCGCCACGAAGAACCGGCTGGGCGGCGCCCCCACCGAGCGCGTCACCATCGCCGTGAAGGCACTGGCACTCGAGTAACCGAGTTCGGCTGCGATGTGGCTCATCGGCTTCTTGTGGGCGGCCATCGAGAGCGCGCGTGCAAGCAGCACCTGCCGGCGCCACTGCAGGAAGGTCGTGCCGAGCTCCTGCCGGAAGAGACGGGCCACCGTTCGTGGACTGGCACCGGCCTCCGCCGCCCAGGCATCGAGCGTCGCGTGACGGGTCGGTTCGGCGAGCACTGCCTCGCAGAGCGTGCGAAGCCGCTTGTCACGCGGCAGGTCGACACCGATCCGCACCGGACTCGCACGGCGCAGTTCGTCGAGCGCGAGCGCCGCCAGATGCTGTTCCCGGTGCATGTCCGCCGGACCGAAACCCGCGGGGTTCCGCGTCCCCGCCTCCGGATCGACTTCGTCCGGACGCGTATCGAGCGCCATGACGAGCGCCCGCAGCAGCGGCGAGACCTCGAGCACCCGACACTGCCGCCACGACGCTTCGTCCCGCCGCGGCACGCCCGGACCACAGCGCCCCGCCGGCTGGTGCAGATAGAGCGTCCGGACGTCGCTGTCTTCCACCATCGTCACCGCGTGCTCGACTCCGGGCGGAATCCACAGCGCCCTCGACGGCGGCACGATGAAGGTGCCGTGCTCGGCCGTCAGACGCACCACGCCCGTCGACGACATCGTGACCTGCGCCCAGTCGTGACTGTGCGGAAGAACCCGGGTGTCGGCGCGGAGCAGATGCGACTTCGCACGGAGCGGGCGGCGCTCGTCCGGCATGAACAGGTGCGGGGTGACGGCGTGAGCGAGAACGGCGGGTGGACGTTTCCGGGCGGGCATCGGCATTCCTCGGCGCGGCGACTGGCAGGATCGCGACAGAACTTGTCGTTTCATCGTAACAGCGCCGCTCCGGGCGGGCCTACAGTCCGGCCATGAAATCGATCACCTCGACCTTCCCGCCCGCAGCGGCCCCGACCCGATCCGTCCGTGACGACGTCCGGACCATCGGACTCATCGGCCTCGCCCACGGGACATCCCACTTCTTCCACCTGCTCCTGCCGCCGCTCTTCCCCTGGTTCATCGCAGAGTCCGGCTTCACGTATTCCGAACTCGGGTTGCTGGTCACGGTGTTCTTCCTGATCTCCGGCCTCGGCCAGGCCTCCGCCGGATTCGTCGTCGACCGCCTGGGCGCGCGTCCGGTCCTGTTCGTCGCGATGGCCTGTTTCGTCGCCGCAGGACTGGCCGGCGCGGTGCTCCCGGGGTACGGCGGACTGATGGTTGCCGCTGCGCTCGCCGGGCTCGGCAACGCACCCTTCCATCCGATCGACTTCACGATCCTGAACAAGCGCGTCTCGGCGCCGCGTCTCGGTCACGGGTTCTCGGTCCACGGCATCTCCGGCAACCTCGGATGGGCGGCCGCACCGGTGTTCCTCACGGGAATCACCGCGCTGACCGGGTCGTGGCGCATGGCGATGTTCGCTGCCGCGCTGGTCGCGCTCGTGGTGCTCGTGATCCTGTTCGTCGGACGCGATGCCATCGACGATCGCCAGGGCGCCTGGGCCCACGAGACCGCAGCGAAACACGGCGGCAAGCCGGCGGCAGCCGCGCATCCGTTCGCGTTCCTGCGGGAACCGTCGGTCTGGCTGTGCTTCTCGTTCTTCTTCTTCTCGACGTGCGCACTCAGCGCGATCCAGGGCTTCTCGAGTCCGGCGCTCCAGCAACTCTACGGACTCCCGCTCGGCATCACGTCGCTCGTCGTGACAGGCTTCATGCTGTGCGGTGCCGGCGGCATGCTCATCGGCGGCTTCCTCGTGGCGCGCGCCGAACGGCTGGAACAGATCATCGGGGTCTGCCTCCTCGCGTCCGCCGTGCTCCTCGGCCTGGTGGGGCTCGGCATCCTGCCCGGGATGGTGGCCGTCGCGTTCGCCGCGCTCGCCGGACTGGGTACCGGCCTGGCCGGCCCGTCGCGCGACATGCTGATCAAGCGTGCCGCACCGCCCGGTGCCACGGGGCGCGTCTACGGGACCGTCTATTCCGGACTCGACCTCGGCTTCGCCATGGCCTCGCCGCTGTTCGGCGCCCTGCTCGACCGCGGACAGGCCGGCGGCGTGTTCTACGGTTCCGCGTTCGCGCTCGTGCTCGGCGTCGCATCGGCGGCCGTGGTCGGGTCGCGCGTCGCCCACGCCCGCCGCTAGCCACTTTCCACCTCCGCCGACGGCCTCGACCGGACACCGGACACACCCGGCTTCCGCAGGGATATCCGGGCTGTGTCCACGGTTGCACGGCCCGGGGGCCGTCCGTATCATCGAACGCGTCGCCAATCGATCATCGCGCCTCGATCTTTTCCCCGGGCGACGGGTCGGTGCCGGATCTTCCCGATCCGGGCGACGACCGCGGGCCCTGCAGCACCGGCGCCCGAAACGCCGTCCGAACGTTCCATCCCAGTCTTTGCATCGCGGCACGCTCCAGTTGGAGCCTGTCCGGGACTTCGACCGCGAGTTCGATGCCCTGCGTTCGGTCGGCGTTCAATGGCGTCGATCGACGCGCGACGATCCGCGGCGTGATCCGGCGCCGTCCGTGCGCGATCCACGATCGCGGTGACCTTCCTCCAGCTTCGTCGGAACTCCATGCCCGTAGAAATCAAGTCGCCCCAGGATATCGAGAAGATGCGCGTCGCCTGCCGTCTGGCCGCCGAGGTGCTCGACTTCATCGAGCCCCATGTCCGCGCCGGTGTCACGACCGACCAGATCGACCGCCTGTGCCACGACTACATGGTCGATGTGCAGGGCTGCATCCCCGCGCCGCTGAACTACGCGCCGCCCGGCTACAAGCCCTACCCGAAGAGCATCTGCACGTCGATCAACCACGTCGTCTGCCACGGCGTGCCCGGCCCGAAGGCGCTCAAGAACGGCGACATCGTCAATCTCGACATCACGGTCATCAAGGACGGCTTCCACGGCGACACGAGCCGGATGTTCCATGTCGGTGAACCGTCGATCCAGGCGCGCCGCCTGTGCGATCTCACGTTCGACTGCATGTGGCGCGGGATCCGCGCCGTGCGGCCCGGAGCGCATCTCGGCGACATCGGCCACGTCATCCAGACGTATGCGGAAGCCAACGGCTTCAGTGTCGTGCGCGAGTTCTGCGGCCACGGCATCGGCCGCCGCTTCCACGAGGAGCCGCAGGTGCTGCACTACGGCCGCGCCGGCACCGGCATCGCGCTGCTGCCGGGCATGATCTTCACCATCGAGCCGATGATCAACGCAGGCAAGGCCGCCATCCGCCAGCTCGGCGACGGCTGGACCATCGTCACGAAGGACCACAGCCTCTCCGCGCAGTGGGAGCACACGGTCCTGGTGACCGAGGACGGCTTCGAGGTCCTGACGTTGTCCGCCGGCGCACCACCCGCCCCCGCGCTCTGAGAACGGCATGGGCGACGACGTTTCGTCCGCTCCCGCCCCGTTCGACGCACGGGAGTTCACCGCCCGCGGTCGGCAGTCGCTGAAGGACGGCCGCGAGCGCCTCGCGAAGCGCTTCGTCGAATCCGGTCACGCCGGGCAGATCCTCGCGCGCCAGAGCGACCTCGTCGACGGCGTCCTGCGCGAAGCCTGGCGCGGGCTGATGCCCCCGGATGCCGCGCTCGTCGCGGTCGGCGGCTACGGCCGCGGCCAGATGTTCCCGCACTCCGACGTCGATCTGCTGATCCTGCTGCCGGACGGCGCGATTGCCGCGCACCAGTCGGCCATCGAAACCTTCATCGGCGTCCTCTGGGACCTCGGCCTCGAGATCGGTCACAGCACCCGGACCGTCGACCAGTGCATCGAGCAGGGCCGCGTCGACATCACGGTGCAGACCAACCTGCTCGAGGCCCGCCGACTCGACGGCGACGTCGCACTCTTCGAACAGCTCCGGGCCGCCTTCATCGGCGCCCTCGATCCGCGGGCGTTCTGCGAAGCGAAGCTGCTCGAGCAGCAGCAGCGCCACACGCGGTTCAACGACATCGCGTACAGCCTCGAACCGAACCTGAAGGAGAACCCCGGCGGTCTGCGCGACCTCCAGGTGATCCTGTGGGTCGCGCGCGCGAGCGGCATGGGGGCGTCGTGGCACGACCTCACGACCCACGGAATCCTGACGCCGGTCGAGGCCACGCGGCTCACGCGACACGAGGCCGTGCTGCAAGGCCTGCGCATCCGCCTGCACCACCTCCTCGGCCGTCGCGAGGACCGTCTCCTGTTCGATCTCCAGGGACGTCTCGCGCAGCAGTTCGACCTCGTCGATTCTCCCGCACGTCGCGCGAGCGAACAGCTGATGCAGCGCTTCTACCGGACGGCGAAGGCCGTGCTGCAGCTGTCGAGCATCGTGCTCGCCAATCTCCGCAGCCGATTGTTTCCCGCACCGGATGCCACGCCGCTCGTGTTGAGCGACCGGTTCCGCATCACGAACGAACTGCTCGAGCTCGCCGTCCCGGATCTCTTCGACCGCGAGCCCGGCGCGATCCTCGAGACCTTCCTGGTCTGGCAGCGACACCCCGAGATCAAGGGGCTCGCGGCGTCGACGCAGCGCGCGCTGTGGCACGCGCGCCGTCACGTGAACGCCGCCTTCCGCCACGAGCCCGCGAATCGCGAACTGTTCATGCAGATGCTCCGGGAGCCCTCCGGTCTCACGCACACGCTGCGCCGCCTCAACCGATTCGGGCTGCTGGGGCTCTACATCCCGGCCTTCGGACGCATCGTCGGCCGCATGCAGCACGACCTCTTCCACGTGTACACCGTGGACGAGCACATCCTGATGGTCGTCCGGAATCTCCGGCGCTTCGCGATCACCGAGATGGCGCACGAGTACCCGCTGTGCTCCCGCCTCATGACCGACTTCGCGCGGCCCGAGGTGCTGTACCTCGCGGGCCTCTTCCACGACATCGCGAAGGGGCGCGGCGGCGACCATTCCGCGCTCGGACGCGTCGATGCATTGCGTTTCGCGCGGTCCCACGGACTCTCTCGCGAGGACGCCGATCTCGTCGCGTGGCTCGTCGAGCACCACCTCACGATGTCCGCGACGGCGCAGAAGCAGGATCTCTCCGACCCCGCCGTGGTCCAGCGCTTCGCGGATCTCGTCGGCGACGAACGCCATCTCGTCGGGCTCTACCTGCTCACGGTGGCCGACGTCCGCGGGACGAGTCCGAAGGTCTGGAATGCGTGGAAGGGCAAGCTCCTCGAGGATCTCTTCCGTGCCGGCCGCCATGCCATCGGCGGAACGGCCGTCGCGCTGGAGGGTTCCCTGAACGACGTGAAGGAACGCGCACGCGTCAGGCTGCTTGCCTACGCCGTTCCCGAGGGTGCGGAAGACCGTCTCTGGTCACAGCTGGACGACAGCTATTTCCTGCGGCACGACCCGGGCGACATCGCGTGGCACACGCGCCATCTGTTCTTCCGCGCGGATACCCGCGACGCGATCGTCAAGGCGCGCCTCTCGCCCATCGGCGAAGGCATGGAAGTCTTCGTCTACGTGCCCGACCAGCCGCTGCTGTTCGCCCGCATCTGCGGCGTCTTCGAGCGGCTGGGCTACAACATCGTCGAGGCGCGCATCTACACGACCCGCGCGGGCTACGCGCTCGACCATTTCCTCGTGATGGATCCGAGCGGCGTGCAGACGAACTACCGCGACGTGCTCAGTCTCGTGGAGCACGAGCTGTCCGAAAGCCTGCGCGCCGCGGCCCCGCTCGATCCGCCGTCGCGCGGCCGGGTGTCGCGGCAGCTCAAGGCCTTCCCGCTCACGCCCGAGGTCACGATCCGGCCGGACGAGCGCGGCGTGTTCCACTACCTGTCGCTGATCGCCGGCGACCGTCCGGGCCTGCTGTCACGGGTCGCGCGCACGCTCGCCGGGTACGACATCCAGGTTCAGAACGCGAAGATCAACACGCTCGGTGCGCGCGCCGAGGACGTCTTCCTGCTGAAGGGCGATGCGCTGAAAAACGCGAAGACCGTGGTCAGGCTCGAAGCCGACCTCATTCACCAGCTGGAAGGGTGATCACGGGCGGGCTCGCGATCTCGCCTGCATCGCGTTCGATCCGGTAGACCCACGCGAGCAGTTCAGCGATCGCGATGTAGAGCTGCGGCGGGATCCGGGCATCGAGATCCACCTGCATCAGCATCGCGACGAGCTCGGGCGACTCGTGCACGAAGATCCCGGATTCCTTCGCCTTCTCGATGATCGTGCGGGCCAGCGTACCTCGGCCCTTCGCGACGACGCGCGGCGCGCCTTCGGACGCCTCGTAAGCCAGTGCGACCGCGATCGACTTCGGATCAGGCGACGTCGTCATCGGCATTCACCTGCAACCCGGTCAGCGTGAGTCCGCGGGCGGCGAGTGCCGTGCGCAATGCCTCGGAGCCCTGCCGGAACGCATCCGTCGCATCGGCATCCGACACGACGCGCACGGCAATCCGATCTTCGCGAAGGCCCACGCGCAATTCGACGACACCCAGTTCGGGGAGGGTCAGCCGCAGCTTCGAGGTCCAGGCACCGGCGGCCTCGTCGCCGACATCCTGGCCGGCGTGTTCGGCCGCGTCCTCCTCGATCGTCCAGTCGAGCCACTGTCCCGGCCAGGCCCAGCCCGACCACGTGACCGGTTGTCCCGCGAGCGTCTGGAGCTGCCGGTCGACGAGTTGCGCGACCTGCGGAGTCATGGCGCCGGTCGTCGGAGCATCGTCGGCAGCCGCCTGCACCGCGACGGTCACAGCGTCGATCGATTTCGGGGAAGGCACTGCGGCGTCTGCGTCGTCCGTCGGCCGTGTCGCCTGGGGCTCCGCCCGGATGGCATCCGTCGGACGCTTGCCCGCCACCCAGTCCGCGAGGTGGGATTCGTAGAAGAGTCCGCTGCCCTCGATCGCGTGGCGCAGCGGCTGCGCGAGGACCGATGCATCGTCGGCGGGCGGTGACGCAACGAGCGGCAGCAACGCAGCGGCGTCGGCTCCGGCGTCGGCCGTCGTTCCCGACCGGACCGCGGCGAGCACGCTGCCGAGGCGGCTCGCGAGCGCGCTCAGTTCGACATGCGTGGATGGTGTCCCGCCATCACCGGCGGCCGTCCGGCTGAGCAGGAACGTGGGAATGTCCCCGCCACGCAGCACGACGAGCGGCAGGCGTTCGCCGGTCGCTCGCTGTCCGGCATCCGGCACACGGCTCTGGAAGAGATG
>CAUJJX010000314.1 GCA_963205165.1 Pseudomonadota bacterium
CCGGCGTGAACGCCCCGCGCCGCGTTGCACGCGAAGCTCGTACGCTCGCGCGCCGGGTGTCCAACCCGGCTGCGGTTTGCGCCTTGCTCGAAGCGTTCGCGCCGGCAACGCATCTGGCATCCGTAGTGTTAACAGGCCCTAATCCCATGCTGCAGACAAGCCCATTCCGTTGACGTCCATCAAGGACACGGCAGATCCCGCACTGCGATAACCATGCAAACCGGGGCTCTTGACTCGAATCAAGGCGCCGGACGGTGCGTCGCACAAACTCGCTTCCAGGTTCAACAGCAACGCGAAAGGAAGCAACATGAAACGCGCAATCGGTCTTGCATTGATGGTGATGGCGGCGGGTTCGGTGTCGACCGCGGCCCGGGCTGACGAAGGTTCGTGGCTGGTGCGTGCGCGCGCCGTGCGCCTGCACATGGCGGATCAGTCCGAGGCGATCCCGTCGCTCGGCGTCCCGTCGGACGCGATCCAGGCGAACGACAAGACGATCCCCGAGATCGACATCACGTACTTCTTCACGAAGAACATCGCCGCCGAGCTGATCCTGACGGTGCCCCAGAAGCAGGACGTCACGTTGAGCGGCGCGAAGATCGGCACGTTCAAGCACCTGCCCCCGACGCTGACGGTCCAGTACCACTTCCTGCCCGACGGCATGGTCCGCCCGTACGTGGGTGCCGGCGTCAACTACACGCGCATCTCGTCGGTCGCGCTCAATGTTCCCGGGGTCGGTGACCTCGACCTCGAGAGCAGCAGCCTCGGCGGCGCGCTCCAGGTCGGCGTGGATGTGAAGGTCGCGGACAACCTGTTCGTGAACCTCGACGTGAAGAAGGTCTGGATCTCGTCCGACGTGATGCTGAAGTCCACCGGCGCGAAGGTCAGCTCCGTGACGCTCGACCCGATCGCGTTCAGCGTCGGGATCGGCTACCGCTTCTGATCGTCTTGATGTGACACGTGCCGGCGCGGGCAACCGGCGTCGCCACGAAAGATTCAGGGCCCGTCCGCCTCGCGCATGTCCGCATGCATGCGTGGGGCGGGCGGGCCCTGTTCATTGCGGGTCGACCGGCGTCAGACGACGCGTGCGCGCTGCAGTGCCTCGATGCGATCGTCCGGCACGCCGAGCTCCCGCAGGATCTCGACGTTGTGTTCGCCCGACCGCGGCGCGGGTCGCTCGACCTCGAACGTGTAGTCCGACATTTCCATCGGCAGCTTGAGCTGCAGCACCTCGCCCGCTTCCGGATGCGGTGCGCGGACGAACATGCCGCGCGCGATGTGCTGCGGATCCGCCGGGAGTTCCTCGAACGCCTGCACCGGCGTCACGCAGCAGTCGTGGCCGCGGAACGCCTCCACCCATTCGGCCTGCGTGCGCGTCGCGAAGATCGCGTCGAGCGCCACGATGGCCGGCGCGGGGTCGCCACCCGCCGCCCAGTGGTTGGGCTTCAGGTCGGGCCGGCCGACGACGTCGCAGACCTCGTTCCAGAACTTCGCCTCGAGCGCGCCGACCGCCATGTGCCGGCCGTCGGACGTGCGATAGATCCGGTAGCACGCCTCGCGGCCGGACAGCAGGTCGCCGCCGCGCGGCCGCACCTTCCCTTCGAGTGCGACGGCCGACAGCGCCTGCACGTGATGCGCGAGCACACCTTCGCTCATCGCGACGTCGACATAGCGTCCGGTGCCGGTGCGCTGCGCATCGAAGAGCGCCGCGAGAATGCCCATCGCGGGGACGACGGCGCCGCCGAGGATGTCCGCCACCTGGAAGTTCGGGATCACGGGGTCGCCGTCGGCCGCGCCGATCTGCTCGGTCAGGCCGGCGAGGCTGTTGTAGTTCAGGTCGTGGCCGGCGAGATCGCGGTACGGACCGGTCTGGCCGTAGCCCGAGATCGCGCAGTAGACGATGGCCGGATTCACGGCCTTCACGGCTTCGTAGCCGACCCCGAGCCGGTCGACGACGCCGGGACGGAAGCCTTCGATCACGACGTGCGCCGTCCGCGCGAGTTCGAGGAACAGCTCGACGCCATCGGGCTTCTTGAGGTCCAGCGTCATGCCGCGCTTGTTGCGATTGATCGCGAGGAACACCGGCGCGATCGTGCCTTCGGGCGTGCCGAGCGTGCGGGCGTAGTCGCCCGCGCCGGTGTCCTCGATCTTGATGACGTCGGCGCCGAGATCGGCGAGGTGCAGCGTGCACATCGGGCCGGGCAGCAGGCGCGTGAGGTCCAGGACGCGCACGCCGGCGAGCGGTTTCGTGATCATCAGACGGCCTCCTCCGACTGGTCGCCGGTGTGCCACGCCGGCCAGCGCTTCTTCACGAGCGCACCGTCGGACGAATACATGTGACACGAGTCGATCAGGCCCGGCCGCTTGCCGTCGCTGCCGGCCGGCTTCGCCTTCTCGCGCGCGCCGTAGATCGTCTGGAACGCCGTCGTCGCGACGGGCCCGAGCAGCTCCACGAGATGCGTGCAGCCGCGCGTGCCGCCGAGCAGTTCGCGCGTGCGCTGCGTGAAGCCGGCGCGGATCTGCAATCCCTTCAGCGACTGGAAGTTCGGCGTGATCGTCGGACAGCCCTGGTACGGGCCCCAGTCGGTCACGACCTCGACGACGTGGATCACGAGATCGAGGTCGACGGTCAGGCGGATCCACATCTCGTGCAGCGGATCCCCGGCGAGCAGGACGCCGTCCTCGCCGCGTTCCATGTTCGGGATGTCGAAGGTCTTCGTGTCGACGAGA
>CAUJJX010000315.1 GCA_963205165.1 Pseudomonadota bacterium
GCCTCGGGGAGCGAGCCCTTCGCATTGATGTACCAGAGCCAGTCGGTCAGCGACTGGACGTCGCGGAGGACGGGCCGGACACCGTCGGCGGTGTCGAGCATCTCCTGGCGGGTGAGGCCGAAGCCCATGCCCATCCAGATCCATTGTTCGGCGTGGGCCTTCTCGACGCGGATGTTGTCGATCAGGAAGGACCTCGCGTAGTCGTCCTCGACCTTGATGAGCGCTTCCGCAAGGAACTTCGGGAAGGCGTGGATGAACGGGTAGAGCTGGAGCATCCAGCCACGCATCTCTTCGACGCTCTGCGTGGCATCCGAAACGCTGTCGGCCCATTCGCCCTCGAGAAGATCGGCCCAGTAGGGTTGGATGAAGTTGTGCAACGACTGCACCCAATCGTGTCCCCTGCCAGTCACCGGCAACGCTGCATGCATCTCGAAAAGCCTCCTGTAGGCAAGGTCGGGAAATGACACCACTTCGGAGGCCACGCCGGCCTTGCCCGCATGACGCGTACAAGGCCCGGTTGCTCGGTGTGGTTCAAGACGAAAAACATTGAACGGTTGCACGATTGCGTCGATAACATCCGCCGGCGGGTCTCGCTCGCAGAATACCCAAGCGGCATTTACGTGTCATCAGCGAATCTCCCCCACTTCGGGTAGTCCGTTGATACCCCTTTCTCACCGGCCTTGACGCGCGGGGGGGATAGCGCCTAAATCCTGCCACGCCGGCAGCGGCTGTACTGCATCGCGATCGGGAAGGCCGTCGATTCGCGCCCAGGGAAGTACTCCCCAACACCGACCGGAAGATTTCAGCTCGTTGATGTCCAGATCGTTGTCCAGTCTCCACCGCCGGGAGTCCGCGGCCGCGGCGCGTCGCGCCCGCGGCCGTTGCGCCGTGCGACCGTCGTGATCAGCACTCCCGCCCCGATGCTCCGCTGCCGGATCGACCGCCGCGGCACCGGACTGTCCGCCGCGACCGCGCGACAGCAACCGCTCCCGCCTGCGTGATGCGCGATCCGCGACAGGATTCCGACGTCCTCGACGCGGTCGGACTGCGTTCGACTCGCGGCAGCCGTGCGGCGCATCGCCGTTTCGACATCTCCGGCGCCCGCCGGCTGCTGCTCATCGTCTGGCCGTTCCTCGCGATCGTCGCGCTGCTGCTCGTGATCGCGACGGCGAGCCTCGACATCCTCTCGGGCTGCCGTGCGTACGTCGAAGGTGAGAGCGTCTGGTCCAAGGCCCAGAAGGACGCCGTCTTCCACCTCCTGCGCTACGCCGAGACCGGCCAGCCGCAGCACTTCGAGCACTACCGGTCGGCCATCGCGATCCCGCTCGGCGTGCGCATCGCCCGCATCGAGATGGGCAAGCCCGACATGGACGCCGAGGTCGTCGCCCAGGGCTTCCTCCAGGCCCGCGGACACCCCGACGACGTCGGCAGCGCGATCCGCCTGTTCCGCACCTTCCGCGACGTCGACTACATCGAGCGCGTCGTGCAGATCTGGACGCAGGGCGACGCCCTCGTCGAGGAACTCGTGAAGGTCGCCGACTCGATGCACGAGCACATCGTCGCGGGCGCGGGCGAGGTCGAGACCCTCCAGCCCTTCCTCCACCGGATCCACGAGATCAACGACACGCTGACGCCCCTCGAGGACGACTTCTCGTACACGCTCGGCGAGGCGACCCGCTACACGAAGAAGGTCCTGCTGCTGCTCACGTTCTCGGTCGCGGCGATCCTCGTCCCGATCGGCGTGCTCCTGTCGCGCCGGATGCTGGCCCACGCCGTCGCCTTCGAGGACGCCCTGCGCGCCTCCGAGGAGCGCTTCAAGCTCGCCGTGACCGGCAGCAACGACGGTCTCTGGGACTGGGACATCCCGACGCAGGAGGTCTACTTCTCGCCGCGCTACCGGCAGCTCCTGGGCTACGGCGAGCACGAGATGGACAACACCATCGACGCCGTCGTCCGGCTCATGCATCCCGACGATCGCGTCGAGGCACTGCGGGCGCTCGAGGAGCACCTCGAGAGCGGCGCGAGCTACGACGCCGAGTTCCGCCTCCGGACGCGTGCCGGCGAATTCCGGTGGTTCCGGGCGCGCGGCCAGTCCGTGCGCGATGCCGGCGGACAGGCCGTCCGGATGGCCGGCTCGATGACCGACATCACGGACCGCAAGCTCGCCGAGGCCCAGCTCTACGCCGAAAAGGAACGCGCGCAGGTCACGCTCGCCTCCATCGCGGACGCCGTCATCACGACCGACGACCGCGGCCGCGTCGAGTACCTGAACCCCGTCGCCGAAGCGCTCACCGGCTGGAAGGCCCACGAGGCCCGCGGACTGTCGCTGCAGACGATCGCGTCGCTCGTCGACGAGGCGACCCGCGAGGTCCCGCCGGATCTCGTGAGCCGCGTCCTCAGCGAAGGCCGCGCCGTCAAGGAATCCGCGAAGGTCCTGCTGATCCGCGACGACGGCAGCGAGGTCGCGGTCAACGAATCCGCATCGCCGATCCGCGACCGCAACGGCGAGATCACCGGCGTCGTGACGGTGCTCCACGACGTCAGCCAGGAACGCCAGTACGCCGCGAAGCTCTCGTACCACGCGAGCCACGATTCGCTGACCGGCCTCATCAACCGCCGCGAGTTCGAGCGCCGCCTCGAGGTCGCGATCAAGGGCGCGAACGACCACGGCCGCCATCACGCCGTGCTGTACCTCGACCTCGACCAGTTCAAGGTCGTGAACGACACGTGCGGCCACGCCGCCGGCGACGAACTCATGCGGCAGGTGAGCGTGCTGCTCCAGCAGCTGCTGCGCGAGGGCGACACGCTCGCCCGCCTCGGTGGCGACGAGTTCGGCGTGCTCCTCGAGAACTGCCCGGAGGAACACGCGCTCCGTATCGCCGACCAGCTGCGCCAGACGATCGTCGAATTCCACTTCGTCTGGCACAACCGGTCGTTCAGCATCGGGGCGAGCATCGGCCTCATCAATCTCGGCGGCGGGCTCTACACGCTGTCCGAAGTCATGCGTGCGGCCGACGCCGCCTGCTACATGGCGAAGGAGAAGGGCCGCAACCGCGTGCAGGTCTACCGCCCGGACGACCGCGAACTGTCGACGCGCCAGGGCGAGATGGAATGGATCAGCGTGATCCACCGCGCCCTCGAGGAAGACCGCCTCGTGCTGTACGCCCAGGACATCACGCCGATCTCGGTGCGCGGCGGTGGCGGACGCCACTCCGAACTGCTCGTCCGGATGCTCGACGAGCACGGACGCCTCGTGCCGCCGATGGCGTTCATCCCCGCGGCCGAGCGCTTCAACCTCATGCCGACGCTCGACCGCTGGGTCGTGCGCAAGGCGCTCGAGAAGCTCCGCGAGCTGAAGGACAACGGCCGGCTCGACCCGGACGACACGTGCGCGATCAACATCTCGGGCGCCTCGATCACCGACGAACGCTTCCTCGCGTTCGTCGTCGGGCAGCTCGAGGAATCCGGCGTCCCGCACCACACGCTCTGCTTCGAGATCACCGAGACGGCGGCGATCGCCAATCTCGCGAAGGCCACCCACTTCATCCAGGATCTCCGCGCGCGCGGCTGCCGCTTCTCGCTCGACGACTTCGGCGCGGGGATGTCCTCGTTCGCGTACCTCAAGCATCTCCCCGTCGACTTCCTGAAGATCGACGGCAGCTTCGTGAAGGACATGGCCGACGACCCGATCGACCGCGCGATGGTCGAGGCCATCAACAAGATCGGTCACGTGATGGGCAAGCTCACGATCGCCGAGTTCGTCGAATCCGACCGTACGCTGGCCGCGCTGCGCGAGGTCGGCGTCGATTACGCGCAGGGCTTCGCCGTCGGCAAGCCCGTGCCGTTCGCGCTCCCGCAGTACTCGCAGGCCGTGCTGCAGCGCGCGACGCCGCGGGTCGCCTGACCGCGACGCGATCCTGGCCACGGGACGGCGGACCGACGCGCGCGGCATGGTCGCCGGATCGGGCCACCAGCCTCGCGGCATGCCGATGCACCGTCGCGCAATCCGATGCGACCCACACGCGTCGTCGTCCGTCCGCCCCCGTCCCGGGAGTAAAGTTCGGCCCTCATTTCCACGAGGTCCCGATGAGTTCCCTACCCTCCACGATGCATGCCGTCGAGATCGCCCAGCCGGGTGGTCCCGAGGTGCTCCGCCCCACCCGTCGCCCGCTGCCGGACGTCGGTCCCGGTGAGGTCCTGATCCGCGTTGCCGCTGCCGGCGTGAACCGTCCCGATGTGCTCCAGCGGCTCGGGCTGTATCCGCTGCCGCCGGGCGTGTCCGACCTGCCGGGTCTCGAAGTCTCCGGCACGATCGCCGCGATCGGCGACGGCGTGACGGGCTGGGCCCTCGGCGATGCCGTCTGCGCGCTGACGCCCGGCGGCGGCTACGCCGAATACTGCAGGACGCCCGCGGGCCAGTGCCTGCCGGTGCCGGCCGGCGTCTCGATGCTCGAGGCAGCGTCGCTTCCCGAGACCTTCTTCACCGTCTGGATCAACGTCTTCGATCGCGCCCGCCTCTCGCCCGGGGAGACGCTGCTCGTCCAGGGCGGCTCCAGCGGCATCGGCGTCACCGCGATCCAGATGGCGAAGGCCTTCGGTCACCGCGTCTTCGTGACGGCCGGCAGCGACGAGAAGTGCCGTGCGTGCGAGGCGCTCGGCGCCGAACGCGGCATCAACTACCGCACCGAGGACTTCGTCGCGATCGTGAAATCGCTCACGGAAAAGCGCGGCGTCGACGTGATCCTCGACATGGTCGGCGGCGACTACGTGCAGCGCGAACTGAAGTGTCTCGCGACGGACGGCCGGCTGTCGCTGATCGCCTTCCTCGGCGGGTCGAAGGCGGAGCTCGACATGAGCGACATCCTGTACCGCCGCCTGACGATCACGGGGTCCACCCTGCGGCCGCGATCGGTCGAGTACAAGACCGAAGTCGCGCAGGCGCTGCGCTCGAAGGTCTGGCCGCTCGTGGAATCGGGCGCGATCAAGCCAGTGATCCACGCGACCTTCCCGCTCGCCGACGCCCGCCGCGCCCACGAGCTGATGGAGTCGAGCACGCACGTGGGCAAGATCATCCTCGACGTCGCCGGGAGCTGAACCGCCATGCCGTCACCGCAGAACGTACTCCTCGTCGAGATGGGCATGGGCATCGACCAGCACGGCCAGAACGTGACGACGGCCGCCGTCCGTGCCTGCCAGAACGCCATCCGTCCGAACGCCCTGCCCGGGCTGCGCCGGCTGCTGCCGGGCGGCGCGCACGCGAACATGCGCGTCCACGTGACGCTCGCGGTCCCGGCGGATCGCGACCGCCTCGACCTCGACGCCGTCCGGGCGGTCTTCCCGTACGGCGAGGTCAGCATCACCGTCACCGACGGCGGCATGGCCGCGCACAGCCACTCGGTGCTGCCCGACAAGGGCGACGCGAACGATCTGATCTACGCCGTGATCGCGGCCGTCGAGGTGGGCTGGTGACGGTGCTCTGGCGCGCGTGGCTCGCGATCGTCCTGCTGGCCGTCGCGACCGGCGGGGCATTCGCGCGCGGACCGGCGCCGCTCGAGTACATCGACCTCGCCGCGCTCCCGCCCGAGGCGATCACGACGCTCGCACGCATCCGGGCCGGCGGCCCGTTTCCGTATTCGCGCGACGGCGTCGTGTTCTCGAATCGCGAACGCCTGCTGCCGATCCGCCCGCGCGGCTATTACCACGAGTACACCGTTCCCACGCCCCGCAGCCGCGACCGCGGCGCCCGCCGGATCGTCACCGGCGCGCCCGGCGAGCACTACTGGACGAGCGACCACTACGCGAGTTTCAGCCGCATCCGGGGAACCCCATGACCACACTGACTCACGTCATCGACGCCCGCCGCTGCGGCGTCTGCCGGATCGCCGGCGCGCCGCCTGCGGTGTCGTCGAAGATCCTGCGGCTGAACATTCCGGCCGTGCGCGGCAAGGCCGAACTGATGGACGCGTTCGCGCGCACCGCGAACCTGCCCGCGTGGTTCGGACACAACTGGGACGCCCTCGAGGAAAGCCTGCTGGACCTCGACGCCGCCAGGGGCGACGGCGTGCTGGTGCTGCTGCCGGAAATCACGACGCTCGCGCGCCGCGATGCCGATGCGTGGCACACGCTGCTGGTCCTGCTGGGCGATGTCGCCGACGAATGGGAACGCCGCGGCGGACTGTTCGTGGTGCTCGTGCCGGACGACGCACCGGGCGTCGAGAGCCTGCCCAGGCTCGCCGGGGACTGAACGGCGTCGTCCGGACGGCACGACCGGGTCGACGTGCGAACGAGCGCCGATCGGCCCTGCACCGTCATCCCGACGGCCATCGGGACTGCGGAGAACCCGCGGCAAGCGCGACGTCGCGGGAAGTCCGGCCCCCGTGAAACGCCGCCCTCAGACCGGCGCCGGGTACTCCGCCGCGATGCCGACGCCGGCGACCTCATGCTCCGGCGCCGTGGCGACGCAGGCCCAGTCGGGATCCGGGCGGAGCGAGATGAAGCGTGCGAGTTCGGACAGCGCCGCCTGGTAGACCTCGCGCTTGAAGTCGATGACCGACTCGAGCGGCACCCAGTAGTTGTGCCAGCGCCACGCGTCGAACTCCGGCTTCTCGGAACGACGCAGCGAGACGTCGGAATCCCGGCCGGTCAGGCGCAGGAGGTACCAGATCTGTTTCTGGCCGCGGTAGACGTTGCGTGCGTCGCGGCGCACCCAGTGCCGCGGCACGTCGTAGCGCAGCCAGTCGCGGGTGCGACCGAGGATCTTCACGTGGTCGGGCTCGAGGCCCACTTCCTCCATGAGCTCGCGGTACATCGCCTGTTCGGGCGACTCGCCGGGATTGATGCCGCCCTGGGGAAACTGCCACGAATGCTCGCGGACACGCTTGCCCCAGAACACTTCGTTGCGGCCGTTGGAGAGAACGATGCCGACATTGGGTCGATAGCCGTCACGGTCGATCATGGGGAGGCAGGTGTCGGAACTCGCATGGGCCAAATTTTTTCACAAATCCCCGCCACGAGGAACCCGCGTCCGTCCGGACGCGATGGCAGGCGGATGCGCCGGACTGCGAATCAGACGAGCAGCCGGTGCTCCGAGTGGGCGTTCAGATCGGCCAGCCGGCCGACGAACTTCTGGAACTCGATGCCCGTGTCGATCTCGAGGAGCCGCGCCTGGACCTTCAGCTGGTCCCAGCGGGTCGGGCTCGGACGCCGACGGAATCCGAACACGGCGACGTTGCCCTTCCGCTCGGCCGGCAGGCAGATCACGAGGCCCTCGAACGCGCGCTCGACCCGCTGCAGGAAGACATCGAAGCGCGGATCGGTGCTCCAGAGATTCACGACGAGCACGCCGTCGGGCTCCAGGGCATCGCGGGCCTGCGTGTAGAAATCCTCGGTGGCGAGTTCCTCGACCTGCGCCTTGCTGTCGTAGGCGTCGACCATGAGCACGTCGCAGCTCGCCGGATGCTCCGCGACCCAGGCACCGCCATCCCCCGAGATGACGGTGAACCGCGCGTCGTCCTGCGGGACGGCGAACATGCTGCGCGCCACGGCGATCACCTCGGGATTGTTCTCGACCGACGTCACGCGTGCCGCGGGATGGTGGTGGTACGCGTACTTCGCGAGGGATCCGCCGCCGAGGCCGATCATCACGAAGTGCCGCGGCTCACGATGGAACAGCAGGAATCCCATCATGGCCCGCGTGTACGAGAGGACGAGTTCCACCGGGTCGGCGACCTTCATGGAACTCTGGACCGTGTCGCTGCCGATGTGCAGGGAGCGGATGCCGCCGGTCTCGCTGACCTCGACGGCCGTCGCGCGCCTGCCGCTGCGCGCCGGATTGCGTGTGAACCAGTTCAAGGGCGGGCAACCGGACGAGACAAAGTGGCTCCGTCGACGCGCGAAGTGCACGCGGCGACGGAGAACGACGCGCGGCCGCCGGACCGCGACACGACGGCCTGCAATGAAATGTCGCGGTCCGGACGAGACGCGGACATCAGGACGCGACCCTCCGCCGTGCCGCGATCGCGAGGCAGCCGAGGCCCGCCACGAACATCGCCCAGGTCTCCGGCTCGGGCACGGCCACCACGGCGAACGCTGCGTTGCCCAGGATCTCGTGTACGCGGGCGGTCGGATGGATGCCGTCCCAGAAGACGTACTCCTCCGGATTGCCGCAGGGCGCCGACACCGTCAGGAAGGTGAGATCGTCCCCGCCGTAGCAGCGGCCGTTCGTGTTCGTGAAGCCGAGTGCGGGCGCGTTCGCGACGACCCCGTTCAGCAGTCCGAAGATGTCGAGCTTCATGACGTCGCGTCCGGCCGCGAGCTGACCCGCGATGATGCTGTCGATGCCCGCGTTGATCTGGCTGCTGAGGAAGAGCCCGGCCCCGATGGCCGCAGCGCCGAGCTCCTGCACCCGCGGGACGAGTCCGACGTTCGGCAGGTTGGCGAGCAGCAGGTGCTGCCCCCCGTTCGCGAAGATGTCGTTCACGACGCTCGAGATGTCGAGCACGGTTTCCTGGACGGTGCTGGGCGGTCCGAGGGCGTCGTTCCCGGCGGAGCGGCCGCCGCGCAGGATGTCCTGCACGTTGTTGCCGCCGCCGAAGACGACGTAGAGCGCGTTCGGATCGAGACCGCCCGGGTGATCCGCGAGCAGCTTGTCGCGCTGCTGGGTGAGGCCGAGGAAGGCAGGGCTCGCGAACTGGAAGATCTGGTAGTCGGTACGCGCGCCGGCGAACGCGTAGTTGTTGCCCCCGAGGACCGAGGGCGTCACGCCGATCCCCAGCCGGTTGCCCAGGATCTCGGCGTAGCTCGGACCGTTGCTGAATGTCCCCTGGCCGCTGTTGTAGTAGATGTCCGGCGGGATCCGCGGACCGAGGCCGGTCGGAGGCACGCCACCGTTCGCGGCGACCGCGGCGTCGTAGACGTTCTTGACGTTGCCGGAGTCGGAGATGCTGTCGCCGAGGACGAACAGGTTGCTGTAGGGAGAAGCCGGCGCTGCCGCCAGCGAAAGCGTCGAACCGAACAACAGGGCGCAGAGCGCGCCGCGTACCGCCGAGATCGGATGCTTGTCCATGGAGGTCTCCTGTGGTTGGCCGCCGGGGCCCGACGGGCGAACACCCGTCCGCACTGCGACCGGGCCGGATGGTAAAGAAGGCTCAGCCACGGCGCCTAGTGAATATTCCACAGGTGGCGCGAGACGATCCGTCCGGTGGTCCGCGCCGGTAGAATCGCGGCTTTTCAGAGGGAAGTTCCGTCGATGCGCGTCTCCCAGTTCTTTCTGTCCACCCTCAAGGAAGCGCCGGCCGAGGCCGAGCTGACGAGCCACCGCCTGATGCTCCGCGCCGGCCTGATCCGGAAGCTCGGCAGCGGCCTCTACACGTGGATGCCCCTCGGGTTGCGCGTCCTGCGCAAGGTGGAGGCGATCGTGCGGGACGAGATGAACCGCGCCGGCTCGGTCGAGCTGTTCATGCCCGCCGTGCAGCCCGCCGAGTTGTGGCAGGAGACCGGCCGCTGGGCCGTCTTCGGTCCGCAGATGCTGAAGATCCGCGACCGCCACGACCGCGACTTCTGCTTCGGCCCGACGCACGAGGAAGTCATCACCGACATCGCGCGCCGCGAGATCCGCAGCTACCGCCAGCTGCCGGTGAATTTCTACCAGATCCAGACGAAGTTCCGTGACGAGATCCGCCCGCGCTTCGGCGTGATGCGCGCCCGCGAATTCATCATGAAGGACGCCTACTCCTTCCACGCGAACTACCCCGACCTCCAGCGCGAATACCACGTGATGTACGACGCCTACTCGCGCATCTTCGACCGCCTCGGACTGAAGTTCCGGGCCGTCGCGGCCGACACCGGCGCGATCGGCGGCACGGGCTCCCACGAATTCCACGTGCTGGCCGACAGCGGGGAAGACGCCATCGCGTTCTGCCCGGACTCCGACTACGCCGCGAACGTCGAGCTGGCCGAGGGCCTCGCCCCCGCCGCGCCGCGTGCCGCAGCCGCGCAGGGCATGACGAAGGTCCCGACGCCCGGCAAGACGACCTGCGAGGACGTCACCGCGCTGCTCGGCGTGCCGCTCACGCAGTCGGTGAAGGCGCTCGCGCTGATGCACGAGGACCACATGTTCCTGCTGCTCGTGCGCGGTGATCACCAGCTGAACGAGGTGAAGGCGGGCAAGGTGCAGGGGCTCGATCCGTTCCGATTCGCGACCGACGCCGAGATCGTCGAGCGCCTGCGCTGCAAGCCCGGCTACATCGGCCCCGTCGGCATCCCGGACGGCATCACCGTCGTCGCCGACCGCACCGTCGCCGCCATGAGCGACTTCGTCTGCGGCGCGAACGAGGCGGGCTTCCACCTGACCGGCGTGAACTTCGGACGCGACCTCCCCGAACCCGCGATCGTCGCGGACATCCGCAACGTCGTCGTCGGCGACCCGAGCCCGGACGGCAAGGGCACGCTCGACCTCTGCCGCGGCATCGAGGTCGGCCACGTGTTCCAGCTCCGCACGAAGTACGCGGAGGCGATGGGCGCCACGTTCCTCGACGAGGCCGGGCAGGCGCAGCCGATGGAGATGGGCTGCTACGGCATCGGCGTCTCGCGCATCGTGGCCGCCGCCATCGAGCAGAACCACGACGACCGCGGGATCATCTTTCCGGAATCGATGGCGCCGTTCCAGGTGGCGATCGTCGCGATCGGCTACGGCAAGAGCGACGCCGTGCGCAACGCCGCCGACGAACTCCACGCGGCCCTCGAGATGCTCGGCGTCGAAGTGCTGCTCGACGACCGCGACGAGCGTCCGGGCGTGATGTTCGCCGACATGGAACTCACGGGCATCCCGTACCGGATCACCGTCGGCGACCGCGGCCTGAAGAACGGCGAGGTCGAGGCACAGCATCGCCGCGATCCGAAGTCGCAACCCGTGCCGCTGGCCGAGGCCGTGGAATGGGTCAGGTCGCGACTCGCCTGACGCACCGAGCGGCGCCGTCGATGCTCCGGCATCTGGCGGCGCTCGCGCTGTTCGTCACTGCGTCGCACGCGTACGCCGGGGCACAGCAGTACGAGCCGCTGTCGGCCGCAGTGCAGGCGCGGATGCAGCGGTCCATCGCGGACCACGCCGCACCGCGCATCGCGATCGACGATCCGTTCGAGGCCGAGGTCTGGCTGAAGACGATGTCGGCGCGGCTCGCGTCCCGCATGCCGGACGAGGCGACCCGCACGGAGTTCCTCACGTCGGTGCACTACGAGGCGACGCGCGCCGGACTCGATCCGCATCTCGTGCTGGGCCTGATCCAGGTCGAGAGCAATTTCCGGAAGTACGCGCTGTCGAGCGCCGGCGCGCGCGGCTTCATGCAGGTGATGCCGTTCTGGCCGCGCCTCATCGGCAGCCCGGACCACAACCTCTTCCACCTCCGCACGAGCCTGCGCTACGGCTGCACGATCCTGCGGCACTACCTCGACATCGAGCGCGGCGACATGACGCGCGCGCTGCTGCGCTACAACGGCAGCCTCGTGAAAGGCAGCGACTACGCGGACAAGGTCATCCGGAACTGGCGCACGCGATGGAGCATCGATGCTCCCGCATCCGTGACGGCACCGACCGCCACGCCAGCACCTGACGTGATGCGCGTCCGGGAAGCGAGCCCGGCGCGGTCGGCCACGCCCGCGACGCCGGCACCGCGCGCGACGCCATCCGCGCCCGTCACGTACCTCGGTCCGGCGAACTGACCGGATCGACCGCGAGGCACCACCCGGCACCGCGCCGTCACGACGATCACACCTCGGATCGGCAGAGATCCTCGAGCGTCGTCGCCCCGCCCTCCCGCGTGGCGAGCCTCGGCAGCCCGGCGCCGACGCCAAGCGTCCGGGCAAACGATTCCAGCGCACCATCGCGCCAGACGAATTCGTCGTGGCACTCCGCGAGCGAGATCGCGCGCGGATCACGGGCCAGCACCCAGCGACCGTTCTCGGTCCGGGCGACCCAGCCCCGCGACGTCATGCGGTCCAGCCGGGATTCCGCTTCGTCCAGGGTGAGACGCGCTGCCCGCGCGAGCGCCGTGCCGTCGACCGTCTCGCCGAGCGCGTGTGCTGCCGCGAGCGCGCGGAGCATCGCCAGGACCCCGACGATCCGCACGCCCGGCGCATTCGGCCGTGCCCAGACGCCCGTGCGCAGCGCCGGAAGCGCCGCAGTGACGACGGCGCCGGT
>CAUJJX010000316.1 GCA_963205165.1 Pseudomonadota bacterium
CGGTGCTCGTGCTTCTCGACGGACAGGATCACGGCGGTATCGATCACCTGGTCGAAGTGGCGCATCGCGCGCGCGAGCTTCGTCGCGACGTATTCGCGCATGGCCGGGGTGATCTCGACGTGACGGCCGGTGAGTTGCAGATTCATGGGTGCCTCAGATGGACTTGCGCAGATTCACCGGGAGGATCTGGAGCGACTCCCGGTACTTGGCGATCGTGCGACGCGCCACGACGATGCCCTGCTTGCCGAGGATCTCGGAAATCTGGCTGTCGGAGAGCGGGTGCTTGGAATCCTCGCCGGCGACGAGCTGCTTGATCAGCGCGCGGATCGCCGTCGCGGAGCATGCACCACCTGTCTCGGTCGAGACATGGCTGCCGAAGAAATACTTCAGTTCGAAGATGCCGCGCGGCGTCGACATGAACTTCTGCGTCGTCACGCGCGACACCGTGGATTCGTGCAGCCCGAGGATCTCCGCGATCTCGCGCAGCACGAGCGGACGCATCGCGACCTCGCCGTGTTCGAAGAAGTGCCGCTGACGATCGACGATGCACTGCGAGACCCGCAGGATCGTGTCGAAGCGCTGCTGCACGTTCTTGATGAGCCACTTCGCTTCCTGGAGCTGTCCGGAGAGCTGCTGGTGGCTCGCGTCCCGATTGCGCGAGAGGATGTCCGCGTACATGCGGTTGATGCGCAGCTTCGGCATCGCATCGGGGTTCAGCGCTGCGATCCACGCGCCCTTGATCTTGCGCACGATGACGTCGGCGACGACGTAGCGGGCGTCTTCCTTGGAGTAGGTCAGGCCGGGTCGCGGATTGAGGCCGACGATGAGCTTCTGGATCTCGCGCAGCGCGTCGTCCTCGCAGCGCAGCGCCTTCTTGAGTCGCGCGTAGTCGCGGGTCGCGAGTGCATCGAGGTGCTGCTTCACGACGGTCAGCGCCTGCTGGCGGTAGGGCGTGTCCTCGGGCATCGACTGCAGCTGCAGCTGCAGGCATTCGGCGAGATTGCGCGCGCCGACGCCGGCGGGTTCGAGCTGCTGCAGGTGACGCAGGCAGACGAGCAGTTCCTCTTCGTCGATCTCGAGTTCGGCCGGGAACATCGTCGCGACCTCGGCGAGGTTCTGCTTGAGGTAGCCGTCATCGTCGAGCGAATCGACGAGCGCCTCCGTGATCCGCTTGTCGCGGTCCGGCATGGGCGTCATGTTGAGCTGCCACATCAGGTGCTCGCGGAGCGACGGGTTGCCGGCGGAGATCGGCGGGTAGTCGCTGTCGTCGCCGTCCTGGTTGCCGCCGCTGCCGGAGTAGCTGCCTTCGTCGATCCAGTCGGCGTCGTCCATCGCCTCGCGCGCCGGCTCGTCGCCGACGTCGGGCACTTCGGGGACTTCGGATGGCGGGTCGTAATCGTCGGCAGGAGCTTCGCTCGTCGTGGTGGTGGCGGAGTTGTCGAACTCCTGGACCTCGCCGACGGGCTGCGCGTCGTTCACGGCGGCGACGGCTGCCGCGGCGCCCACTTCACTCTCTTCCTCTTCGCGCTCGAGGAGCGGATTGTCCTGGAGGAAGCCCTCGATTTCCTGGTTGAGTTCCAGCGTCGAAAGCTGGAGCAGCCGGATCGATTGCTGCAACTGCGGGGTCAGCGTGAGGTGCTGGGACAGCTTGAGCTGCAGGGAGGGTTTCATCGGATGGCCATGCGGAGGATCGATACTCAGAGCCGGAAGTGTTCGCCGAGGTACACCTTCCGCACCGCATCATTGTAGACGATCTCCTCCGGATGCCCGCAGGCGAGAACGGAGCCGTCGTTGATGATGTAGGCGCGGTCGCAGATGCCCAGCGTCTCGCGGACGTTGTGGTCGGTGATGAGGACTCCGATGCCTCTTTCCTTGAGGAAACGGATGATGCGCTGGATGTCGATGACGGCGATCGGATCGACGCCGGCGAAGGGTTCGTCGAGCAGGATGAAGCGCGGATTGCTCGCGAGTGCGCGGGCGATCTCGACGCGTCGCCGCTCGCCACCGGACAGGCTGATCGCAGCGCTGTTCTTCAGGTGGCTCACGTGCAGGTCGTGCAGCAGTTCGTCGAGGCGTTCCTCGATGTCGCCGCGCCGGATGTCCTGGAGTTCGAGCACCGCGCGGACGTTCTCGGCGACGGTGAGCTTCCGGAAGATCGAGGGTTCCTGCGGCAGGTACGACAGGCCCAGCCGCGCGCGGCTGTGGATCGGCATGCGCGTCATCGACTGGCCGTCGAGGAAGATCTCGCCGCCATCGACCGGGACGAGCCCGACGATCATGTAGAAGCACGTGGTCTTGCCAGCGCCGTTCGGGCCGAGCAGGCCGACGACCTCGCCGCTCTTCACTTCGAGCGAGACGTCCTTGACGACCTTGCGCGCCTTGTACTGCTTGCGCAGGCCGGTCGCGCGCAATTCACTCGTCGCGACGGGCGTGTCGATGACTGTGTCGGCGACCGGGGCGTTCACGGGCGGGTGCGCTCCAGGGAGTTCGAGGGCTTCAGCGGCGTGCCGACGATCGGCGCCTGCGCCGCACCCGGGACCGGGGCAGCGCCCGGAGCGGGCTTCGCCTTCGGCTGGATGACGGCGCGGACCCGTCCGCCGCTGCCGGGGGGCGTCGACGTCGCGTTCGACTTGTTTCCGCCGAGCACCTGATAGAACTCCGTCCTGGCGTTGTACGAGATGTAGTCACCCCGGACCTCGTCGGTGCCTTTCAGGATTCGTGCGGCGTTGAACATCTGGAGCAAGTCTTTCTTCCCGTCGTATTCGAGTCGTTCGGCGAAACCGTCGATGTATTCGTCATGCCCTTCGCGCTTCTGGCGGAACGTCGCCGGCTTGCCGTATGCGATGCCGAACTGGAATCCATCGGCGTCCTGGCGGACGGTCACGCGGTCGCCGCGCAACTGCATCGTGCCCTGGGTCAGCACGACGTTGCCTTCGAACACGGATTCCTTCTTCGTGTCGTCGACCAGCATGCGATCTGCCTCGATGTTGACGGGCTTGTCGCGGTCGGTCCGGTCGGCGAATCCCGTTGCGGGGACGAGCAGCATCGCGCAGGCCAGCGCAGGAACGAGGCGGTTAACGGCCTGACGACGGCAAACTGATGGGCGAGACATAGGTCACCTTCACCTGCGAGAGAAGCTCGAGAAAACGGGCGCGGTGGTCGTAGCGCATGCCGATCGCCTCCACGTGATTCGGGCCTTGGGTCATGGTGAGCGGCCGGTCCGTGCTGGCGAGATCGCGGTCCGGGATCACGTGGAGGAACTGCGTGTCGAGCACCATCGGCTGCTGGTCCGCGAAGGCGTCGCGGACGATCTTCACATCGCCGATGAAGTCCACCGTCTCGCCGTCGCGCGAGAGCAGGGCCTCGCGCGAGTCGATGCGCACGGGCGCCGTCTTCGGGTCGTAGTGGACGAAGCGCGGGTCATCGAGGTGCGTGCTGCTGTCGTCCGGGTAGTGCGTCATCTTGCTGCCGACGATCGCGTAGCGCACCGAGCCGTCCGGGTTCATCCGCCGGGCCGCGAACTTCTCGATGATGAAGTCCGGATCGTGCCGCGTGCTGCCGTCGCGGACCGGCGGCGGCGCCTGCACCTTGCGATCGAGCCACATCGTGAGCGCTGCCAGGATCATCAGCAGCACCAGCGGATACCAGCCGAGGAGGCGGTCGTTCATTCGAGATAGGTGGCGAGCCGGGCGGCGAGCGTGCCCTGGGCTTCCATGATCAGCTCGCAGGCTTCGCGCACCGCACCGCGCCCTGCGCCGGCGCGGGTCACGTAATGGACATGCCGTCGCACGAGCGCATGTGCATCCGGGACCGAGACGGCGAAGCCGCAGCGGATCAGCACCGGGAGGTCGATGACGTCGTCGCCCATGTACGCCGCCTCGCCGGCCGTCACGCCGGTCGCGGCGAGGATCTCGGCGAAGCCGGCACGCTTGTCCTCGACGCCCTGCCAGAGCAGTTCGATGCCGAGGTTCTTCGCGCGCAGTTCGACGCAGCGCGAGCGACGCCCCGTCAGGATCGCGAGGCGCACGCCGGTCGCGGCGAGCATCTTCATGCCGTGCCCGTCGAGCGAGTTGAAGCCCTTCAGTTCGCGTCCGTCGTCGTCGAGGTAGAGCGTGCCGTCGGTCATGATGCCGTCGACGTCGAACACGGCGAGCCGCACGCGCGCGGCCCGGGAATGCACGCTGTCGTCGCGTGTCGTCATCTCAAACCACCTTCGCCTGAAAGAGGTCGTGCATGTTGAGGGCGCCGACCACGCGCCCCTCGGGGTCGGTGACGAGCAGACCGTTGATGCGGTGGCGCTCCATTTCCTCGACGGCCTCGACGGCCAGGCGCTCCGGGCCGATCGTGCGGGGATTGCGGCTCATGACGGCATCGACTGTCGCGGTCGGGAGGTCGACGCCACGTTCGAGGGCGCGACGGAGGTCGCCGTCGGTGAAGACGCCGACGGCCCGGCCGTCCGGGTCGATGACGGCCGTCATGCCGAGGCGCTTGCCGGTGATCTCGAACAGCGCGGTTGCGAGCGGCGAGCCGGACGGCACGCGCGGAACGGCGTCGCCGGTCCGCATCACGTCTCGGACATGCGTGAGCAGGCGGCGGCCGAGGCTGCCACCCGGATGGGAACGCGCGAAGTCGTCGGCGCCGAAGCCGCGAGCCTCGAGGGCCGCGACCGCGAGGGCGTCACCGAGCGCGAGCACGGCGGTCGTGCTGGCGGTGGGGGCGAGGCCGAGCGGGCAGGCTTCCTCGTCGACGGCGGCATCGAGGTGCACGTCGGCCTCCCGCGCGAGCGAGGAGTCGGCGTTGCCGGTGAGCGAGATGAGCTTGGCGCCGCGGCGCTTCGCGAGCGGCACGATGGCGAGCAGTTCGGCGCTTTCGCCCGAGTTGGAGAGGGCGATCATGACGTCGTCTGCGGTGATCATGCCGAGGTCGCCGTGGCTGGCTTCGGCAGGGTGCACGAAGAACGCGGGGGTTCCCGTGCTGGCGAGAGTGGAGGCGATCTTGCGCGCGACATGGCCCGACTTTCCGATCCCGCTGACCACCACGCGACCGCGGCAGGCAAGGATGATTGCCAGGGCGTCCGCGAAGCTTCGGTCGAGCCGGGAAGCGAGGGAGGAAACCGCTCGCGATTCGATGTCGAGCACGCGTTTGCCGAGCGCGATGGCCTCGTCTGCGGTGAGCTTTCCGAGTGGCGCGTGCATGGGCCGAGTATAGCGCAGGGCACTATTCGTGCAGTCGTTTCGGAACGGGCGCGTGATAGATTCGGACGCGTATGGACGCGCCCCTCGACACAGCCCTGATCCTGCTCGCCACCGCTGTCGCGGTGGTCGTCCTGTGCCGCCTGCTGAAGCTCCCGCCGCTCATCGGCTACCTGCTCGTCGGAATCGCCATCGGCCCCCACGCCGCCGCCTGGCTGCCCGACGACGAGGGCACGCGCCATCTCGCCGAGTTCGGCATCGTCTTCCTGATGTTCTCGATCGGCCTGGAGTTCAGTCTCCCGAAGCTCGTCGCGATGCGTCATCTCGTGCTTGGTCTCGGCGGATTGCAGGTGCTGCTGACGATGGGGCTCGTGATGGCCGTCACGCTGTTCGCGGGGCTCGGGTGGAAGCCCGGGATCGCCCTCGGTGGCGCCGTCGCCATGAGTTCCACCGCAATCCTCGGGAAGATGCTTTCCGAGCGGCTCGAACTCGGCTCGGTCCACGGTCGCCAGATCATGGGGGTCCTGCTGTTCCAGGACATCGCCGTCGTGCCGCTGCTGATCGTCCTGCCGACGCTCGCCGTGTCGACCGGCGACCTCTGGCACGCGCTCGGTGTCGCGGCGATGAAGGCGTCGGTCGTTCTGGCCCTGCTGCTGGGCCTCGGTCAGCGCATCGTCCGGCCGTGGTTCCACATCGTCGCGGCGCAGAAGTCGTCCGAGCTGTTCGTGCTCAACGTGCTGTTCTTCACGCTCCTGCTCGCGTGGCTCACGGAGTCCGCCGGATTGTCGCTCGCGCTCGGCGCCTTCCTCGCCGGCATGCTGATCTCCGAGACCGAGTACCGGCTGCAGGTGGAGGAGGACATCAAGCCCTTCCGCGATGTGCTGCTCGGACTGTTCTTCGTCACGGTCGGCGCCCTGCTCGATCTGCGCATCGTGATGGCGCACTGGGTCGTGATCGCCGCGCTGCTCGTCGGGACGCTCGTCCTGAAGGCATCGATCTCCGCGGGACTCGCGCGATTGTTCGGTGCCGACGAGGGTGGGGCGCTGCGCGTGGGGCTGGCGCTGGCGGGGGCCGGCGAGTTCGGTTTCGTGCTGCTGTCGCTCACCCGCGAGGTGGGCCTCGTCGCGCCGGAGACACTCCAGATCGTCCTGGCCACGCTGCTCCTGTCGATGCTCGTGTCGCCCTTCATCATCCAGGGCAGCGAGCACATGGTGCGGCGGCTGGTGCGGTCCGAATGGATGCAGCGCGCGATGGCCCTGCACGAGATCGCCGTGCGCACGATGGGCACCGAGGGCCACGTGATCATCTGCGGTTACGGTCGCAGCGGGCAGAACCTCTCGCGCCTGCTGGAACTGGAATCCCTGCAGTTCATCGCACTCGACCTCGATCCGCAGCGGGTCCGCGATGCGGCGACGGCCGGCGAGTCGGTCGTGTTCGGCGATGCCGCACGCAAGGAAGTGCTGATGGCTGCCGGCCTGATGCGCGCCGCCGCCGTCGTCATCTCGTACGCCGATACCCCGTCGGCGCTCCGGATCCTGGCGCACGTCCGCGAGGCTCGGCCCGATCTTCCCGTGGTCGTCCGCACCGTGGACGACGCCGACATCGAGCGTCTCCAGGCCGCGGGTGCCGCCGAGGTCGTGGCCGAGATCATGGAGGGCAGCCTCATGCTGGCCTCGCACGCGCTGATGCTGCTCGGGGTGCCGCTGCACCGCGTGCTGAAACGCATCCGGCACACCCGGGAGCAGCGCTACAGCCTGTTCCGGGGGTTCTTCCCGGGCGCGACCGACCAGGGCGAGGATATCGGCGAGCCCGTCCGGATGCATTCCGTGCTGCTGCCGCCCGGGGCCCGCGCCGTGGGCCGCAGTCTCGCGGAACTCGCTGGCGACGGCATCAAGGCCGAGATCACGGCCATCCGCCGCCGCAACATCCGCAGCCTCGATCCGACGCCCGAGACCGTGCTCGCCGAGGGCGACGTCGTCGTGCTGCGCGGCCGGGAATCCGATCTCGCCGTCTCGGAGATGGTGCTGCTGCAGGGATACGCCGGCAGGTAGTCGCGTGCGCGCTGCGCGGACGTCGACGGCGGTGCGGATGATGTCGGCGAGGTGGGCCGGAAACGACAACGGGAGGCCGAAGCCTCCCGTCGTTTTCTCCGGCGTGCCGGCTTGCGCCGGCCGCTGCGAGGTCAGAGCAAGGTCGCGCCGCCGCAGTCGGTCGTGCCCGCCGTGATGTTCCAGGCGGCAGGCACTGCGGGCGGACCCACCACCGCAGCGGTCGCGCAGGTCGAGGCGGTCAGTGCCGTACCACCCGATGCCCAGGTCGAGAACATGAATGATCCCGTGTACGGATTGCCGTCGTCCGTCTTCCGGTCGACCTCGGCCATGATCTCGACGGGTACCTGGTTGCCGGTCTTCAGGTTGTGCCGGGCGGCAGGCGTGCCGGTGCCATAGTTGGCGTCGTACACGATCTGGATGTGCCGGCCGTAGGGATTCTTCGGCGTGGACGTGTCGGTCATCGTCGTGGCGTACGCATAGCTGCCGTTCAGGAAACCGGCGCGCGTCAGGTGGTCCCAGGCGAGGATCGATTCGACCGTCGAGGCGTCGTCGATCTGGCCGTTGCCGTTGCCTGCCGTGATCGTGCCGCCGCCACCGAGGTTCGATGCGGCCCCCGCGTAGTCGCCGGGCAGCGCGCGGTAGCGGTCCTGGAATCCGTAGTACGCGGCCTTGATGCCGTCCTGCTGGGAGATCAGGTTGCGGACCCGCGCGCTCGTGATCAGCTCCTGGCCCTTCAGCACGCCGCCGAGCAGCAGGCCGATGATGACCAGGACGATGGCGATCTCGATGAGGGTGAAGCCGCGTTGTCGTGAAGTCTTGCTCATGATGGGTTGGCCCCGGGCGGTCGAATTGACATGCGGATATCCGCGAAGACCGTGCCCGTCGGGAATCCTCCGGGATCGACAGGATCGCGCGTCACCCGACTGCGACCTGGATTCCTGTGATCGCGGCGCCGGTGATCTATCGGATTGAATGTGCAGCCGTTTGTGGCGCCGTCGTCGACTTGCCGTTGGCATGGCGTCGCGGCGCCGTGGTGTCAGGGTTTCGACGGGCGTGTCGAGTTCTCGTCGCCGACCATCGCGTTCAGGCGCTCGGTGAGGAATGCGATCTCGCGCGGATCGGTGATCGTGCCGCTCGCGAGCAGGCCACCGAGCAGTGCTTTCGCGGCCTCGACCTCGCCGGCATCCTCCCGCAGGAAGATGTGCATCTGGCGCGCCCACGACGGCACGCCGGGCCCCGTCGCGTGATCGCGGATGGCATCCGCATACCGGATGGCGCGCGGCAGGTCGTGCAGGCGGTGCCGCGCCATGATCGCCACGTGGGCGAGCCACGGCCAGCGATGGTCCGGGTCGCGCAGGAATTCCCGGTGGACGAACTCCGACATCGCCCGCTGCTTCTCCGGTTGCCCGCCGACCTGCGCGTAGAGATGCGAGGCCATGACGAGCGGGTACTGCGCGGCCGGGTCGAGGGCGAGCAGGGCTTCGAGCCAGCGTTCGATGCGTCCGTAGTCCAGCAGCGCG
>CAUJJX010000317.1 GCA_963205165.1 Pseudomonadota bacterium
CATCGCGAGCGCGCGCCGGATCGCCGTCAGCATGCCGAGCGCGAGGATGTCGACCTTCAGCAGGCCCAGCGCATCGAGATCGTCCTTGTCCCACTGGATCACGCTGCGATCGGCCATCGCGGCATTCTCGATCGGCACGAGCCGGGACAGCGGACCGCGCGACACCACGAAGCCGCCGACGTGCTGCGACAGGTGCCGCGGGAAGCCGACGAGCGTCCGGGCGAGCGACAGCAGCTGCCGCATCCGCATCGACGCCGGGTCGAACCCGACCTCGCGCAGGCGGTCCTCGACGACGGCGCCGTCGTCCCACCAGGCGAGGTTGCGTGCGATGCGGTCGACCTGTTCGAGGTCGAGCCCCAGCGCCTTGCCGACGTCGCGGAACGCGCTCTTGGGCCGGTAGCTCACGACCGTCGCGGCGAGCGCGGCGCGGTCGCGGCCGTACCTCGCGTAGATGTACTGGATGACCTCCTCGCGGCGCTCGTGCTCGAAGTCGACGTCGATGTCCGGCGGTTCGTTGCGCTCGCGCGAGATGAAGCGCTCGAACAGCACCGACATCCGCGCCGGGTCGACCTCCGTGATGCCCAGCGCGTAGCAGACGGCGGAGTTCGCCGCCGAGCCGCGGCCCTGGCACAGGATGCCCGCGCGGCGTGCGAAGCAGACGATGTCGAAGACCGTCAGGAAGTACGGTTCGTAGCCCAGCTCGGCGATGAGCGACAGCTCGTGCTCGACGAGCGCGCGGACGGACGCGGGGCAGGGCGCCGGGACACGCGATGCAGGCGACGCCGCGTGACCGGCGGGCGATGCATCTTCGCCGCGCCGTCGTGCCGACGAGGCATCTGCGGCATCGTTGCGCGCAGCCTGTGATGCGTCGGCCGTCTCGCCCGTGATCGCCGCGCCCACAGCATCCAACAGGGTCCACGGCGCGGGGCCGTCACCGAACCGCCACGCGAGTCCGGCCTCGGTCATCGCGCGGAGCCAGCTCGTCGGCGTCTCGCCGGGCGGCGCGATCTCCTCCGGATACTCGTAGCGCAGTTCGTCGAGCGAGAACGTGCAGCGCGCGGCGATCGCGACCGATGCTGCGAGCCAACCGGCCGGGTACATCGTCGCGAGCTGCTCGATCGTGCGCAGGTGCCGCTCGCCGTTCGGGAAGAGCGCGTAGCCGGCGTCCTCGACGGTCGTGCCGATGCGGATCGCCGTGAGGACATCCTGCAGCGCGCGCCGGCCGCGGGCGTGCATGTGGACGTCGTTCGTCGCGACGACGGGCAGGCCGGACGCGAACGACAGTGCGTCGAGCGCATCGATGCGCTGCAGGTCGTCGCCCGACAGGTGCAGCTCGGCGGCGATCCACGCGCGGTCCGGGAATCGTTCCCGGAGCCAGGCGGCATCGGCGATCCACGCGGCATCGCGATCGGCTGCGTCGAAGTCCGGGATCCAGAGTGCGAGGCAACCGGGCAGGCCGTCGTCGAAGTCGGCGCGCGCGATCCGGTACTCGCCCTTCGGTGCCGCACGCCGCGCCTTCGTGATGAGTGCGGCGAGGTTGCCGTACCCCGCGCGATCGGTCGCGAGCAGCACGAGCTTCGGACCGTCCGCGAGCCGCACCTCCGTCCCGCAGATCAGCGCGACACCGTGCTCCTTCGCGGCCTCGTGCGCGCGGACGATCCCGGCGAGCGAGCACTCGTCCGTGATCGCCAGCGCCGCGTAGCCGAGCCGCGCCGCGCGCGCCGTCAGCTCCGACGAACGGGACGCACCGCGCAGGAAGCTGAAGTTGCTGAGGCAGTGCAGCTCGGCGAAGGCCGGGGCGGAGATCGGGGTGGCGGCGTGGGGCATGGCGGGCGGGTCGGAGGCAGACGGGAGTATCGCCCGCGGCGGCGGACGGCCGGCGTTGGTGCTCGTGCGACCGGTCGTCGACGGCGGGGCAACGTCGATCCACCGCGCCGCCGTCTCCCGGCACCAGCATCGCCATGTCGCGTGCGCCGGGAAGAATTCCCGGACCCGGATGGCATTTCCGAAGCGGGCCGCGGACCTCGATCCTGTCACAGGTCGTCAGGGAAAAAATCCCGACGCTTCCGAGAACGCTGTCCCTAGGTCGACGTGCGTCCGCGCACTAATCTCCGCGACGAATCACCACAACAACAATCACCGGAGACCTGCAATGAAATCGATGTCGAAGAAGTTCGTCCTGTCCGTGGCAATGGCACTCGCTGCCGCACCGGCGTTCGCCGGCGGGTTCGTGGAGCTCGCGACGAGCGACCCGCTGCGGGTCGATGGTGCCGCCCTGAACGCCGAGGACCCGCTGTTCCTCGGTTTCGATTCGACCTTCTCGGGTCTCCTGCCTTCGCAGTTCATCGAACTCGCATCGCGTGCGACGACGGTCATCGACGACGAGTCCGGACAGGAACTCGGCGTGTTCCACGATCGCGTGTTCCGCGACACGACCGACAACCGTCTCGTCTTCGGCTCGCGCATCGAACTCACGCTCGACGAGAACGGCTTCAACCCGTTCGAGATCAACGATATCCAGCGCGCCGGCTTCACCGGCTACAGCGCCGCCGTCGCCTGGTGGGATGCCACGGGCTCCGACTATCGCCTGAAGAGCGCGGCGCGCACGGCGCAGGGACTCGTCAAGACCGAGGACGGCATCCTGCCCGACACGTTCGACGCCGACATCGTAGACATGCGCACCGATGCGTCCGGTCCGGAAGGCAATCCGCTGTCGGGCTGGTACCTCGTGAAGACCGACGCCGTCGGCTATTCGCTGATGAACGCCGCAGCCAACGTCTACACCGCCAACGAGGACGTCTCGCCCGACGTCGAGGACCGCTGGATCGCCGCCTTCGCGCCGATGGCGCCGGTGCCCGAACCCTCCGAGTACGCGCTGTTCCTCGCGGGTCTCGGCGTGCTCGGGATTGCCATGCGTCGCCGCAAGTCCTGAGTCACCGAACGCGACCACCTGGAGACCAAGACGATGGGCAAGATCTTTCGCATGACCCTGATGGCGGCGGCGCTGGCGATGTCGGTATCGGCGCATGCAGCCGGCGGCTTCGTCGTGCTGCCGGACTTCGACGCGACCGCCGCGCCGACGAGCCTGAACCCGGTGAACACCGTCCCGAAGCTCACGAAGAGCGGTGCCGCCAACAACGCGGCCGACGCGCTGTTCCTCGGCAGCTTCACGGGCGGTGCCGATGTCTACTCGAAGGTGCCGACGACGATGACGCTGCTCGCGTCGCGGACGACGGCGGTGCTGCCGTTCACGAATGCCGCGGGTACACCGCTCGCGTCGATGGGGTCGTTCTACGACGCCGTGTATCGCGACACCTCGGACGGCAACCTCGTGTTCGCGTCGCGCCTCGAACTGCTGCCTACGAGCGGCGTCGAGATCAACGACATCTTCCGCACGGGCTTCGGCGCGTTCAACTTCGACGACGGTGCGTCGGTGAGCGCGGCGTGGTCGGCGGCGACGTCGTCGGACTTCCGCCTGCGCAGTGCCACCCGCAGCGCGCAGGGGCTCTTCAAGATCTTCAGCCCCACGACCGGCGTGCAGACCGGCGTGACGCCCCGTACCTACGACGCCGACGTCGTCGACCTCAGCACCGACACGTCGGCACCGGAGTCCAACCCGGTGTCCGGCTGGTACTTCGTGAAGGTCGCCGATTCGCGCGCCAACACGACCGACCACATCCTCGGCTACTCGCTGGTGGACAACGCCGTCGGGCTGTATCGCGGCAACGACGAGCCGAACGGTGCCGTCACGACGCTGTGGCTGTCGGGCTATGCGCCGACGATCACGGCGGCCGTGCCGGAACCCGCGGAGTACGCCCTGTTCCTCGCGGGTCTCGGTGTCCTCGGATTCGTGACGCGGCGTCGCATCGCGAAGCGCTAGTTCTCGACATCGTCGTTCCACGGCCCGGTACTCACCGGGCCGTATCGCATGCGGGGTCGGGTTCGGGATGAGCATGACATGAGGGTGATGCCTCGATGGCGGCGCCGGGTCGCGCCGGCCGTCGCGTTCGCGTGTGCCGGCGGCGCCGTGCTGTGCCTCGTCGCGTCGCACGCGATGGCCGCGGATGCGTCGCGGCCGGAGGTGAAGGCGCCGACCGTCGAGGTGCGCGCGCCGTCGATCGTCGTCGATGTCGGTGTCGATGCGTCGAAGATGCCGACGAGCGTGCAGACCGCGACCCAGAAGGATTTCGAGCGACAGCGTGCGGGCAACCTCGCCGAGTTCCTCGGTAGCGCCGGCCAGTCGATCAACGTCAACGACTTCCAGGGCAACGGCGCGCAGATCGACATCAACTACCGTGGCTTCACGGCGTCGCCGCTGCTCGGCACGCCGCAGGGCCTGTCGGTGTATCTCGACGGCGTGCGCATCAACGAGCCGTTCGGCGACGTCGTCAACTGGGACCTCATCCCGCTTTCCATGGTCTCGCGCATGGACCTCGTGGCGGGGTCGAATCCGGCGTTCGGTCTCAACACGCTCGGCGGCGCGATCGCACTCCGCACGCGCGACGGCTTCTCCGACACGGGCACGAAGATCGAGTCCTCGGCGGGTTCCTGGGGGCGCCGCACGGCGCAGCTCACCGCGGGCGCCAACGACGGCCAGCTCGGCGGCTTCTTCACGCTCCACCGGACCGAGGAGGACGGCTGGCGGACCTTCGCGCCGACCTCGTTCACGCAGGCCTTCGGGCGGCTCGACCTGCGGACCGACACGTGGGAATGGAAGGCGTCGCTGCTTTGGGGTGACACCGACCTCACCGGCAACGGTCTCGCACCGAAGGGAATGCTCGCGCAGGACTGGAAGAGCATCCTCACGTCGCCCGACAACACGCGCAACCAGCTGACGCACGGCAACGTCACGGCGACGCACTGGCTGTCCGACGCGAGCAGCCTGACCGGCCTCGCGTACCGCCGCGCGAACGATCGCCAGACCTTCAACGGCGACATCAACGACAGCAACAGCTTCACGCAGACCGACTTCAATCTCGGCAACTTCAACATCGCCGGTGCCAACTGGCTCACGGCCGCGCAGAACGATCTCTGGGGCTGGGGCGTGAACACGTGCAGCTCGTCACCGCTCACCGGCGGTCCGCTCGTGTGCGACTTCAACGGCAACGGCCCGGGGTCCTACACGGACGTCGGCTACGCGCCGATCGCGATGATCCACCGCTCGTACACGAATCAGGTCGCGCAGGGCCTGGCGCTCAAGTACGACCTCGCGATGGAACGCCACACGATCGCAGCCGGCGCGACGTTCGACCGCAGCACGATGGCGTTCCGCGAGTCGAACCAGTTCGCGACGATCGACGACCAGCATCGCGTCGTGCCGATCAACCTCTCGGCGCTCGGCGACATCGCGGGCAACTTCGTCCAGGGCGGCGAGCGCGAACGCACGATCAACCGGCTCGACGGCCGCACCGACACGTGGGCCACGTACGTGAGCGACACGTGGGCGCCGACCGACCGCTTCGGACTCACGGGGGCGCTGCGGTACAACTCGACGCACGTCCGTTCGGACATGCGGCACTACGACCTCCGGTTCGACCTGAACCAGACGCCGACGACCAATCCGGATCTCGTGCTGAGCGGCGACGACCAGACCTTCCGGCGCCTGCTGCCGTCGGTCGGATTCACGGCGGCCGTTGCCGACAGCACGACCGTCTACGGCAGCCTGACCCGCGGGATGCGCGCGCCGTCGCCGATCGAGCTGGGCTGCGCGAAGATGACCCCGGACTACATCGCGAACGCCACGGCCGGCATGAGTCCGTCGGACGCCGCGACGTGGGTGCGCCAGCACGAGATGAGCTGCTCGGTGCAGACGATCCTCACGAACGACCCGCCGCTGAAGGCCGTGAACTCGCGCGCACTCGAGCTCGGCATCCGCGGCACGGTGGGGCGCCAGTGGAACTGGAAGGTCGCGGTGTTCCGCACGGACCTTCGCGACGACATCCTGTTCGACGTCGACGCCGTCAGCTTCCACACGCATTTCTTCAACGCCGACAAGACGCGCCGGCAGGGTGCCGAGTTCGCGTTCGGCGGCGATTTCGGCAAGGTGCGGCTGCAGGGCTCCTACGGCTACACGTCGGCGACGTACCAGTCGTCGTTCGTCACGGGCAACCACTCGAACAGCTCCTGCACCGGTTCGCCCAGCAACTGCTCGTACGTCGTGCAGCCGGGCGACCGCATGCCGAGCGTGCCGCTGCACATGCTGAAGCTCTCGGTCGGCTGGGACGTCACGAGCCGCTTCACGGTGAACGTCACCGGGATCGCGCAATCGTCCGTCTTCCTGCGCGGCAACGAGAACAACCGGCACGCGCCGGTGACGCGCTTCGGGCCCAACGGGCAGTACGTCGACGACGGCGAGGCGCCCGGCTTCGCGATCGTCCACCTCAACATGGCCTGGAAGCCGACGAAGCAGTGGACCTTCTTCGCGAAGGTGAACAACGTCTTCGATCGCCGCTACTACACGGCGGGCCAGCTGCGCCTGAATCCGTTCTCGCCCGACCAGGGCGGGTCGTACATCGGGACCAACGGCTGGAACTACAGCGACACGCAATGGGTGAACGTCGCGAACCTCGCCCCCGGTGCACCGCGCGCGCTCTGGGTCGGCGCGACGTGGGCGTTCGACGCGTTCGGTTCGGGGAAGTCCGATGCGGACCGCTGATCCGCGGGGCACTCGTCGCGCCGTCGCCGGAGCCGCGCGATGACCGACGAAGCCGCCGCACCGCCGCGCGTCGTGACCGTGCTGCTCGTCGACGATCACGCCGTGGTGCGCGAGGGTTGTCGGCGCCTGCTCGAATGCGGTGACGACATCCGGGTGATCGCGGAGGCGGGCACCGGCGAGGACGGCTGCCGGCTCTTCGAATCGCACCGGCCGGACGTCGTCGTGATGGACGTCGGCCTGCCCGGCATCGGCGGGATCGAGGCCGCGCGCCGCATCCTCGCGCGCGATTCCGCCGCACGGATCCTGATGTTCAGCATGCACGAGGACGTCGTGTTCTCGTCGCGCGCACTGCAGGTCGGTGCACGCGGCTACGTCACGAAATCGAGTGCCTCCGACGTGCTGACGGAGGCCGTGCGCGTCGTCGCCGACGGCCGGCTCTACATCAGTCGCGAGATGGCGCAGGAACTCGCCGTGCGGATGGTGCCCGGCAGCCATCATCCGCTGCACGCGCTGTCGGCCCGCGAGTTCGAAGTGTTCCGGCTGCTGGTGGCGGGGCATCCGATCGCCGAGATCGCGCGGCTGCTGTCGCTGTCGTGCAAGACCGTCGCGAACCACCAGTCGAACATCCGCGCGAAGCTCGACACGAGCACGGGCGCGCAGCTCGTCCGCATGGCGATGACGCACGGGGTGCTGTCGGCGACCTCGATGCCGGAGGCGGTGCCCGGCGCACGTTGATGCGGTGGGTGGTGCGGCGCGCATCGGACGGCATCGCGCGCACGCGACGCCGTCGGGTCCCGGCCTCAGGCGGCGTTCTGCGGGACGTCGTCGCCGACCGGTTTCCGGAGCCAGCGTTCGAGTGCCGCACCGAGCATCGACAGGGTGTAGGGCTTGCCGAGGTGGTCGTCCATGCCGGCCGTCATGCACTGCTCGCGGTCGCCCTCGAGTGCGTTCGCCGTCAGCGCGACGATCGGCGTGCGCCGGCCGCCTGCGGCGAGTTCCTGGCGACGGATCTCGCGGGTCGCGGCGAAGCCGTCCATCACGGGCATCTGGCAATCCATGAACACGAGATCGAACGTCGCCTGCTGCCAGGCATCGACGCCTGACGCGCCATCCGATGCGACGACGACGGTGCATCCGAGGCGCCGCAGCATCGCCGTCGCGATGTGCTGGTTGACCGGGTTGTCCTCGACGAGCAGGACGTTCGCGCCCGTGTGCTGCAGCCGCGCGGCCATGGCGGGGACGGCGGCTGGCGTGCCGGGGGCCAGGACCTGCGCGAGGGCCTCGCGGACGCACTCGAGCCGGATCGGCTTGGCGAGCGTCGCGCCGTGGATGCGGGGCAGCCGATGGCTCGAATGCCAGCCGGCCACGGGGACCATGAGCACCACGGCACCCGACAGGCCGGCGTCGTGGAGGCGTCGCGCCAGCGGTTGTCCGTCGACGAGCGTGGCGGTCGTCGACGCGGAGACCATCAGCGCGTGCGGTGCCGGCACGAGCGCCGCCTGCAGGTCGTCCGCGGTCGGCGGGATCGGCAGCACCCGGACCTTCGCACCGAGCGCGGCGAGATGGCCCAGCAGGATCTCGCGGGCGCGCGGATGCGGCTCCGCGACGAGGACGGTCCGGCCGGCCACGGGCTCCGCGACCGGCTCGGTGCGCGCGTCGTCGGCGAGGTCACCGAGCACCAGGACGCACGAGAATCGCGAGCCCTCGCCCGGCGTGCTCTCGATGTCGATGCGGCCGTGCATGAGGCGCGCGAGGTCGTCCGCGATGACGAGCCCGAGGCCCGTGCCGCCGAAGTTGCGAGTCGTCGAACCGTCGGCCTGCGTGAAGGCCTGGAACAGGCGCTCGCGCTGTTCCGGCGTGATGCCGACGCCGGTATCGAAGACGGTGCAGCGGATCGCGAGATCGCGGGCGCCGACGCCGTCGCGGCCCCGTGCGGGATCATGGTCCGGCGCGCGCTCGACCTCGATCCCGATCTCGCCGTCGTGCGTGAACTTGATCGCGTTGCCGAGCAGGTTCGTGAGGATCTGGCGGATCCGCAGGGCGTCGCCGATCAGATGCCGCGGAACGTCCGGTGCGATGCGGCACGTGAACTCCAGCTGCTTCGTCGCGGCCCGCGGGGCGAGCAGTTCGCAGACGGTTCCGACGGTCTGGTGGAGGTCGAACGCGACGCGCTCGAGCTGGAGCTTCCCGGCCTCGATCTTCGAGAAGTCGAGGACGTCGTTGATGAGCGCGAGGAGGTTCTCGCCGCTGCCCTTCATCGTCTGCACGAGCGTCGCCTGCTCGGCCGTGAGCTTCGTCGTGCCGAGGAGTTCCGCCGTGCCCATCACACCGTTCAGCGGGGTCCGGATCTCGTGACTCATGTTCGCGAGGAACTGCGCCTTCACCGTCACGGCGGCCATCGCGGCATCGCGGGCGGCGGACAGCTCGCGGTTCTTGTCCCCGATGCGCTGCAGCGCGATTCGGCGCGCCCGATCGACGAGCATCAGGAACAGGAACACGAGCGTGCACAGGCCGATCTGGCTCATGACGAAGAGCAGGTCGATGTTGACGACGCGGGAGCGCGGAAACTCGAATCCGTTCAGCTGGAGCAGGCCGAACACGGTCATCTCGATACACGACAGCGCGAACCAGCGGGTCGCGGCCTTCGGCGCGCCGGTGGACACGAGGGGCAGGGGCACGATCAGCAGCCAGGGGCCGACCGGCGACGAGAGTCCGCCCTCGAAGTAGATCAGCGCGGAGATCACGACGAACAGCCCGGCTGTCATGACCTGCATGCCGCCGACGGGATCGCGCGTCCGGTGATAGTGGGCGATACCGGCTGCTGCGACTGCACCGGTCGACAGGATGATCCCGGCACCCAGCGCATCGCCGAGCGCGTAGTAGATCCCGCTGTACGACAGGCCTGCGCCGACGGCGGCCGCGACCAGGAACGCGAAGACCTGCGTCACGTAGTCGGTGTCGCGCTCGCGTCCGCGCAGCCCGTTGGTGAGTGCCTCGATCAGCAGTGTGATGGTGTGTCGCATGGGTCCCTTGTTCGAACCACCCGGTATCGGAGCGGCGGGCGCGATCTTGACCCTCGCTGCGCTGCCGGGGAACACGCGGCGAACGGAATGCTGCGTGGTCGCAATGCCATCGTCGGGATCCGGTCTCCCGAGCCCGCGACGGGTCGGCATGCTGCCCCGCCGGGTCGGAGTCGGCGGGGCGTCGGTCACTGCGCCGCGGATGACGTGACATCCGGGGCCGTCGTGCGAAGGGGAAAGTTTCCCGGCGGGCGGCAGGTCGATTCGATCTGTTGCCGTCGGGAGCGGACGCCTAGAGTCCGTCCCGTAGTGTGTTCCCTCTCGAAGTGCCGGGCCGCCAGTCACCGGGCGGTCCGGCGCAGGAGATTCACGCTTCTTGTCTACCTCTCTTTTCGGCCGGGTTCACCCCCCGGCCGTTTTTTTTGTCACCGATCGCGTCGATCGCCGCCGGCATGGCGACGACACCCGGACGCCGCACGGCACGCGTGGCGCGCGCGGACTACGTTCGCGGCGCTCCGCGGTCACGGGGACTTCACCGGGGCCGCCTATCTTCGGTGATCAGCAGGCTCGCGAGAGGCCTGCCCTTCCCCATCGAGAGAGACCTCCATGATCAAGCACCTCGTCGTCGCAGCGGCATTCGCCGCCGTGGCGGTGCCGGCACAGGCCGTCACCGTGACCCAGTGGAACTTCAACTCCGTGCCGTCCGACGCGTCGTCGAGCACCGGATCGCTCGTCGCCAGCGTCGGCTCGGGCGTCGCGTCGCTCGTCGGCGGCACGACGGCCACGTTCGCCAGCGGCAACGCGAGCGGCGGCTCGACCGATCCGGACACGAGCACCAACGACTCGGGCTGGAACCTCACCGCGTGGGCCGCGCAGGGCGCCGGCGACAAGTCGCGCGGTGCACGTTTCGATACCGGCACGACCGGCTTCGACAGCGTCGTCGTCAGCTGGGACCAGCGCCACAGCAACACCTCGTCGCGCTACGCGCAGTTCCAGTATTCGACCGACGGTATCGCCTTCCACGACTTCGGCACGGCGTTCGCAGCCGACCCGGGCGACGTCTGGTACAACGGCCGCAGCGTGGACCTGTCGTCCGTCGCGGGCGTGGCGGACAACGCGAGCTTCGCGTTCCGGATCGTCGCTGCGTTCGCGCCGGGCGAGTCCGGCTACGTCGCGTCGACGCCCGGTTCGTCGTACGGCACCGCCGGGACATGGCGCTTCGACATGGTGACGATCAGCGCCGCGCCGATGGCGCCGGTGCCCGAGCCGGAGACCTGCGCGATGCTGCTCGCCGGTCTCGCAGCACTGGGCGTCGTCGCGCGCCGCCGCGCCGCCTGATCCGGCTGCGTCGCTCGCCCGGGGCCGGGCAGGCGACGCACCTTCGATGCGATGATCGACGGCGTCCCGCGGGCGCCGTTCCAGTTTCCGTTTCACGGGATGACACCATGCCGCACCACCCCCATTTCCGCCTGAACCTCGTCGTCACCGCCCTCGCGTGGGCAGCGTCCGGCGCCGCCTCGGCGCTCACCATCGGCGACCTGCAGGGCACGACGCATCGCTCGTCCTTCGCCAACACCGCCGTCTCGAACATTGGCGGCGTCGTGACCGCCATCGACGGCAACGGCTTCTGGATGCAGGACGCCGGCGACGGCAACGCGCTCACGTCCGACGGCATCTACGTGTTCCGCGGCAGCGCCGGTTCCAAGCCGCTCATCGGGGATGCCGTGAGCGTCGACGGCACCGTCCTCGAGTTCCGCCCCGGTGGCAACGCGAACAACCTCACGACCACCGAGATCAGCGCGACCGGCGCGGCCGGCACGTGGACGCGGCTGTCGTCCGGCAACGCGCTGCCCACCGCCGTCGTGATCGGCAACGGCTTCGTGCCGCCGAGCGCGATCGCGCCGAACGTCGGCAACGTCGAGTCCTCGGGGCACGTGCTCCAGCCGGGCACGTACGGCATGGACTTCTACGAATCGCTCGAAGGGATGCGCGTCTCGCTGCCCTCCGCGGTCGCCGTCGCGCCGCGCAATTCGTTCGGCGAAGTCGCCGTCGTGGCCGGTTCGCAGATCGGTGCGGCCGGCACGATCACCGCGCCGCGCGGCGGGGTCGTGATCGGCGCGGGGCAGTTCAACGGCCAGCGCATCCAGCTCGACGATCGCCTCGTCGCGACGCCCGTCGTGAACAGCGGCGCGCAGCTCGCGAACGTCACCGGCGTGCTCGACTACAGCTTCTCGAACTACAAGCTCTACCTGACGGAAGGCGCGACCGTCGTGTCGGACACGCTCGCGCGCGAGACCGCGACCATCGCGCCCGGCCGCTTCGGCCTCGCGAGCTACAACGTCGAGAACCTCGGCGGCGACGCGTCGGCCGCGCGGATCTCGGCCGTGGCCGGGCAGTTGAAGGACACGCTCGGCGCTCCGCACATCATCTCGCTCCAGGAGATCCAGGACGCGAACGGCGCGACGAACAACGGGGTCGTGTCCGCCGACGTCACGCTCGGGCGGCTGACGGCCGAACTGAACGCGCAGACCGGCCGCAGCTACGGGTTCGTCACGGTGAACCCCGTGAACAACGCCGATGGCGGACAGCCCGGCGGCAACATCCGCCAGGCCTTCCTGTACGACACGGCGCGCGTGAGCTTCGCGGGTGTCGTCGGCGGACCGCTCGACGCGATGAGCGCCGTCGCGGGCGCGGACGGCGGGATCGACTTCAACCTCGACGCCGGCCGGATCGATCCGGCGAACGCGGCGTTCGACGCCAGCCGCAAGCCGCTCGTGTCGGAGTTCACGGTCGACGGGCAGCAGATCATCGTCGTGGCCAACCACTTCAACAGCAAGGGCGGCGACCAGCCGCTGTTCGGACCGAACCAGGAACCGGCGCTGTCGTCCGCGGCGCAACGCACGGCCCAGGCGCAGGTCGTCGGGAGCTTCGTGGCGTCGCTCCTCGCGATCGACCCGGATGCCAACATCGTCGTGACCGGCGACTTCAACGATTTCCAGTTCGCCGACACGCTGCGTCCGCTGACCGACGCCGGCCTCGTGAACCTGACGTCGCTGCTGCCGGAGGGCGAGCGCTACACGTACAACTACGAGGGCAATCTCCAGGCGCTCGACCACATGTTCGTGTC
>CAUJJX010000318.1 GCA_963205165.1 Pseudomonadota bacterium
CTCGTCGTCGGCGAAGTCCTCGTCCGCGGACAGGCCGGCGGACCCGTCGCGCCGAAGAACGTCTTCACGTCCGTCGACGTGCTCGGCGGCAGCCTCGTCACCGACGCGAACGTGAACAACAGCTGGGAGCTCTTCAATCGCCTCCCGGGGACGATGGTCACGGAGTTCCGCCAGGGGACGACGTCCGGCAAGTTCTCGCTGCGCGGCTTCAACGGCGAGGGCGAGATCAACGCGGTCAAGCTGCTGATCGACGGCGTGCCGAGCAACAGCAACGACGGGAACATGCCGTACCTCGACATGATCTTCCCGACGGACATCGCCGGGATCGAGGTCGTGCGCGGCACGAACGATCCGCGGTACGGGCTCCACAACATTGCCGGCAACGCGAACGTCTCGACCCGCGCCGGCGGCAACTACGGCGATGTGCGCGCGTCGTACGGCAGCTTCGCGAGCCGCGACGTGCAGGCCGGCCTCGGCATCGAGAAGGACGGACTCTCGCAGAACTACTTCGTCGGCTTCCGCAACACGCAGGGGTATCGCGATCACGCGCAGTCCGAGAAGGCGACGTTCTCCGGCAAGTGGTTCTACGGTCCCGACGACGGCCGGTACCGCGTCGGCCTGATCGCGCGCCACTACTGGAACAGCGCGCAGGAACCCGGCTATCTCACGCTCGCCAATGCGCGCCGCGACCCCGGGCAGTCGTACGGATTCACCGCGACCGACGGCGGCGAGCGCCTGATGAACCAGGTCTCCGCCCACCTCGACGCCGACCTCGGCCGCGATCTCTACTTCACCGCGAAGGCCTATCTCAATCGCATCGAGGACCAGCGCTGGGTGAAGTTCTCGGCGGGCGTCTCGCAGCAGGAGCGCATCGTCGACGAGACGCACTACGGCGTGCTGTCGACGCTCACGTGGCGCGCCGGCAGGACGGCGCTCGGCAATCTCTCGCTCGAAGGCGGACTCAGCGTCGAGCGGCAGGAGAACAAGAGCCTGCGCTACAACACGATCGACCGCGTGCGGCAGGCGAAGACCCGCGACCAGGACTTCGACTTCGACATCGCGGGCGTCTACGCGCAGGCCGTGCTGGAGCCGATCGAGAAGCTGCGGATCGTGCCGGCCTACCGCGTCGACTCGGTCGGTGGTGCCTTCACGAACAACGCGACGGGCGTGCCGTACGCGGTGAACGACTACGGCCTGATCCGCCAGCCGAAGCTGTCCGTGATCTACGCGCTGACCGACACCGCGAGCCTCTACGGCAACTGGGGACGTACCTTCCAGGTCGGCGTCGGCGCCGGTGCATACAAGATCACGCGGACCACCGACCTGCGGCCGTCGATCAACCAGGGCTGGGAATTCGGCGTGAAGCTCACGCCCGCGCCGTGGCTCGACGGCCGGATCGCCGTCTGGCAGCAGACGGCATCCGACGAGGCACGCCGCAAGCTGAACGACCCCGCGAACGACGCCGAGAACGTCGGCCGCACGAAGCGCCGCGGCCTCGACGTGCAGGTGAACGCGCGCCCCGCGCCCAGGACCGGACTCTGGGTCGCGTACTCCTACCAGGATTCCGAGATCACGCAGGCCGACGCGGCGCTCCCCGCGAGCCAGGGCAAGGAGATCGACCACATCCCGCATCACCTCCTGTCGAGCGGCGGCGAGTGGCAGGTCACGCCGGAACTGCGGCTGTCGGCGTGGCTCAACGCGCAGACGAACTACTACCTCGAGCGCGCGAACACGGCGGGCACCTTCGGCGGCTACGTGCTCGGCAACGTCGGCGCGTCGTGGCAGGTCGCGAAGGACGTCGCGCTCGACGTGCAGGTGAAGAACATCACGAACCGCTACTACGAATACGTGTGGCACGACGGCACGCAGTCGCTGCACTCGCCGGGCGATCCGCGCGCGCTCTACGCGGCGGTGCATGTCAGGTTCTGAGGCCGCGTCGCAGGCCGGGCCGATGGCCGATGCCGCGCAGCGCGGGCGGCGGCGTCGCCTGCGGGAACTCTGGGTCACGCTGCACCTGACGCTGGGCCTCACGGTCGGCGCGATCGTCGCGCTGGCCGGCATCACGGGCAGCCTGCTCGTGTTCTACGTCGAGCTCGACCGCGTGATCGATCCGGCCGTCGCGACGTCGCGCGCCACGACGCCGCCGCGCCCGATCGAGGACGTCTTCCGGGCGCTGCGCGCGGCGCATCCGGAGCGCGACCGCGCGTGGCGCCTCGAACTCCCGATGACGGACGGCGACCCCGTCACGGCGCGCTACTACCGCGCGATCGAGAAGGCGCACGTCGCGTTCGCGCCGCTGATCGTCCGCATCGATCCGCGCACGCTCGAAGTCGGCCCCGCGCGCTTCTGGGGCGACTTCGCGATGACGTGGATCTACGACCTCCATTACACGCTGCTGCTCGACCGCACGGGCCGCACGATCATGGCCGTCGTCGGGATCGTGCTGCTCGTGTCGCTCGGCAGCGGTCTCGTGCTCTGGTGGCCGTCGTCCGGCCGCTGGCGCAGTGCGCTCGCGTGGAAGCCGCGGGCAAGCGCCGAGCGGCGCACGTACGACCTCCACAAGCTGTCCGGCGTCTGGGGGGGCGTGCTGCTCGCGATCCTCGCGGTGACCGGCACGATGCTCGGCGAGCCGAAGTGGTTCAACCCGTCGATCGATCGCGTGTCGCCGCTGTTCGTGACGCCCGCCGTCGCGGCCACGCCGTCGGATGTCCGCATCACGATCGACGAGGCGGTACGCATCGCCCGCGGGCGCTTCCCGGCGGCCGAGCCGCGCTGGATCGAGACGCCCGATGGTCCGGAAGGCGTCTACCGCGTGCAGCTTCACCAGCCCGGCGAACCCGGGCGACGGTTCCCGAAGACGAACGTCTGGATCGACCCGGGCACCGGCGTCGTGCTCGCGGTGCGTGATCCGAAGTCCGAAGGCGCCGGCGACACGGTGCTCGCGTGGCTGCATCCGCTGCACAGCGGCGAGGCGTTCGGACTGGTTGGCCGGATCGTGGTGCTGCTCGCCGGCATCACGCCGCCGCTGCTGTTCGTGACGGGGGTGATGCGGTGGCGGCAGAAGGGGCGGGCGAGGCGCGCGTCCGGTTCAGGCAGGCGGCGCTGACGCAGCGGGTGTCCGCGCAGGCGCGTCGAAGGACGCCCGTCATTGAGGCAGGTCTTGCCCGGTGCTACCTTCGGCGGCCGAGCCGGTCCGGTCGCCGGACCGTTCCTTCCAGCGTCGTCACTGCGCCGGGCCGGAGCGCGGCATGGACCACGTCTCCGGAAATCCGTGGCGCTGATCCACCGGTCCGGGCGGTGCCCATCGACCCCATTCATCCATTGCAGCGGGAGGCTGCCTGTGGCGAACGTCGTACGTCGGTCCGGCACGTGGCTGCGTGCACTGGTGGCGGTCATCTGCATCGCGGTGTCCGGAGCCGTGGCCGCG
>CAUJJX010000319.1 GCA_963205165.1 Pseudomonadota bacterium
CTTGAAATAGAACTCGTCGCTGAACGCCTTCAGGTCGACGTTCGCGGCGTCCATCTTCGCGTAGAACTCCCGGCGCGGCGCCTCGTGGATGTAGCCGGCCGTCACCGCGACGGTCTTCAGTCCGCGGTCGTGGCAGGCGTCGGCCGTGTCCATCGCGTACTCGGCGAAGATCACGGGGTCGTTGTACGTGAAGGCCACGCTCCTGCAGCCCGCCTGCCACGCCGCGTACGCGATCTTCTCGGGGCTCGCCTGATCCATCAGGGTGTCCATGTCGCGCGACTTCGAGATGTCCCAGTTCTGGCAGAACTTGCAGGCGAGGTTGCAGCCGGCCGTGCCGAACGAGAACACCGACGAGCCCGGGTAGAACTGGTTCAGCGGCTTCTTCTCGATCGGGTCGATGCAGAACCCGGACGAGCGTCCGTACGTCGTCAGCACCATCTGGTCGCCCTCGCGCATCCGCACGAAGCAGGCGCCGCGCTGGCCGTCGTTCAGCTTGCAGTCGCGCGGGCAGAGGTCGCACTGGATGCGACCGTCGTCCAGCCGGTGCCACCAGCGGGCCGGCCGGGATTCAGGATGGCTCATCGTCTTCGCTCCATTTCTCGACGGTGTATCGCGACACCTTCACGGCCGTGATCGGGAGGTCCGCGGGCAGTCCGGCCTTCTGCCTGAGATGCGCGAGGAAGCTCGCCGCTGCGGGAAGGTCGTCCCACACCTGTGGCAGGAAGGTGCCTCGCCGTCCCTCCCATTCGAGGATCACGCCGTCCACACCAGGGCGCAGGCGGCGGAGGAGGTCGGCCTCGTCCGTGAATGTCACGGGCTCGGCCGGCGCGACCAGCGAGACCTCGACCGTCACGTTTTCGAACTCACGCAGCGAGAGCGGGCCGAATCGCGGATCGAGGAACGCCGCCGACCGCGCGTTCTTCGTCACGTCCTCGCCGAGCGGGCGAACCGCCTCGAGGCTGCCGATGCAGCCGCGCAGCCGGCCGTTCACGGTCAGCGTGACGAACGTTGCACCGGGCTCGCGGAGGAATGCGGCGTCGTCGCGGGCGGAGAGTTCCAGGCCGAGCTGGCGTCCGATGGCGGCGCGGGCGATCGCCAGCAGCGTCCGGCCACGATGGTCGGACGCATCGGAGGCGTCGACGGCGTCCGTCTCGTGGAACGCGATCGCCGCGTAGCCCACGACGCGCGACCGGTCGCCGGCCGTGTCGCCGGAATTGCGCAGGTCGACGAGTTCCGGACGCAGCGGATGCCGGCGCGCCAGCGCGAGCAGCCCGTTGATCGGTGTCGCCCCGCACGCGTGATCGTGTTCGACGTGTGGATCGAGCCGGAGGATGTCGCCGACCGTGCCGCGGTCGGTCCGGACGGCCGTCGCGTACGGCAGGTAGTGCGACAGGTCGGAGCTGACGACGATCAGCGTCTCCGGTCCGCCCCAGAGCCGGTCGAGCACCGCCGCGACGTCGTCGGGCGAGGCGTGGCCGACCGCCAGCGGGACGAGCGTGAATTCACCGAGCACGGTCTGCAGGAAGGGCAGGTGGACTTCCAGCGAGTGCTCCTGCGCGTGGGCGGCAGCGCTCGTCACGACCTGCGGGAGATCGGCGAGCGAGGCGACCGCGGGGGCGTCGACCGTAATCGTCCCGAGGGGCGTCTCGAACGCATCGACGCCGGGGAGGGCGAGGCCGCGGATCGCGACGCGGTGCGTCGGCCCGAGCAGGACGACCCGCCGGATCCGGTCGCGGATCGGGGCGAGCAACGCGTAGCCGGCGGCAGCGGTGGGGCCGGAGTAGACGTACCCGGCGTGCGGGACGACGAGCGCCTTCAGCGTTTCGACGTTGCCGGTGGCCGCCGGGGCGACGGCGAGCAGCGCCCGGACCTCGGCGCCGAGGGCCCGGGCATCGCCGGGGTAGAAGCTTCCGGCCACGGCCGGCGGACGGATGTCGTTCACTTCGACGTCTCCTGTCTGGATGCCGTCGAACATGGGGGCGCGGACGGGAAAGCGCAACGATCCGCGCGGGACGATCGCTCCGGCGGACGTCGCAAAGCGCGAAGATCCGTACCGGAGTTGTCCACGAGGGTTGACGCTGCCGGGCGCGGCGACTACGTTCCTGACCGCCCGGTCATCAGGGGCATGTTCCGAAAGAACACCACAGCAGCCGGACCCACCGGCGCATCGATGCCGAGACCATGACCATCACCGTTCCCGTCCCCCGCCCGGAGACCCGCTGGACCCGCCGCAAGGACGCCCGTCCCGCGGAGCTGCTGGCGGCCGCACTCGACCTGTTCGTCGAGCGTGGCTATGCGGCCACCCGGCTGGACGACGTCGCGCGGCGCGCCGGTGTCAGCAAGGGCACCCTCTACCTCTATTTCGAGAGCAAGGAGGAGCTGTTCAAGGCCGTGATCCGCGGCGGGCTCGTCCCCGCGATCCAGCGCAACGAGCGGCTCGTCCAGGATCACGCGGGCACGATGGCCGATCTCCTCGAGAAGATCATCCGCAACTGGTGGCAGGACGTCGGCAATTCCCAGATCGGCGGCATCCCGAAGCTCATGTTCGCCGAGGCCCGCAACTTCCCGGACCTCGCGCACTTCTATCAGCAGGAAGTCATCAACCGTGGCTACAAGCTGGTCGGCGAGGTGGTCGAGCTGGGCCAGCGGCGCGGCGAGTTCCCGCCGATGGATACCGAGCACGCGACCCGCATCGTGCTGGCGCCGCTCGTCTTCCTGCTGCTCTGGCGCCATTCGTTCGACGGATGCGACGGCACCCGGATCGATCCGGAGGCCTACCTCCGCGTGCATCTCGGCATCATCCTCGACGGGCTCCGCGGGCGTCCGTCGAACGAACCCGCGAAGGCGCCTCGCACCGCCGCCGATCCGGCAACGTCGCGCCGTTGAGCTGCGCGGCCCCGTCGGTGCCGGGCGGGCACCGGACGAGGTTTCCCCCGCCATCTTCTGTAGCCATTTCGGCGACCACCCGGGCGACGCTCTTCGGTATCCTTCCGGCCGCGCCCGGGTCAGGGGTTCGCCGGACGTTCGCGGACGGGGTCCCGACCGGTCCGGGCCGTCCAGCCATTCAAGTGTTCTTCCGTTCCCGGGGCGTGCCGATCCGTCGACAGTGCCGCCAGGGGGCGTCGCAGACCCGTCGTCGCGCAGGCGTCAGGCGCCATCGCGGCAGGTCGGCATCAACGACATTCATGGAGTTCGAAATGCCAGTCGCTCACCTTCCCGTTTCCGTGCTGCGGGCGGTCTTCGTCGTGCTGTCGCTCCCGGTCATCCTCGGTGCGTGCAAGCCCGAGGCGAAACCGGTGCCGCAGCCGCGGGCGGTCAATGTGGTGAAGGTGGGCGAGGCCGACACGCTCTTCGGCAACCGCTATTCCGGTGACGTCCGGGCGCGCTACGAGACGGCCCTCGGATTCCGCGTCGGCGGCAAGATCACCGAGCGCCTCGTCGAGGTCGGTGACACGGTCCGGAAAGGGCAGGTGCTCCTGCGGCTGGACCCCGTCGACAGGAAGCTCTCGGTCGACGCCGCCGGGCAGCAGGTCGCGGCCGCCGAGTCGAACCACCGGCAGGCGAAGGCCGAGTTCCAGCGCTTCGAGGGGCTGTACCGGCAGGGCTTCATCAGCGCCGCCGAGTTCGATCGTCGCAAGTCCGCGTTCGAAGTGGCCGCGGCGCAGCTCGCGCAGGCCCGGTCGCAGTGGACCTTCGACCGCAACCAGGCCGACTACACGACGCTGCGGGCCGACCACGACGGCGTCGTCACGGTGCTGCAGGCGGAGGTCGGGCAGGTCGTCGATACCGGGACGCCCGTCGTGCGCGTCGTCCGCCCCGGCGAGAAGGAGGTCGCCATCGCGGTGCCGGAAAGCCGCCTCGCGGACGTGCGCCGCGGCAGCGAGGCCGACATCGTCCTCTGGGCCGATCCGTCGAAGTCGTACAAGGGGCGCGTCCGCGAGATCGCCCCGAACGCCGATCAGGTGACCCGCACGTACACGGCGAAGATCACGATGCTCGACGCCGACGACCGGGTGCAGTGGGGCATGACAGCGACCGTCGCGCTGTCCGGCGGTGCCGCGGCCGCGCGGGCGATCCGCCTGCCGTCGTCGGCGATCTACCAGAAGGGCGAGCAGGCGGCCGTCTGGGTCGTCGACCCGGCGAACGGGCAGGTGAACCTCCGGCCCGTGAAGCTCGATCGCTTCGCCGACGAGTACGTGACCATCCTGGACGGCGTGCGCCCCGGTGAGAACGTCGTCCGGGCCGGCGTCCACAAGCTCTTCGCGGGAGAGAAGGTCCGGGTGCTGGCCGGGGCCGCTCGATGATCCCGACGCGGCCGAACATCTCGGAGTGGGCGCTGAAGCATCGGGCGCTCGTGCTGTACTTCATGGTCGCGCTGGGCCTCGCCGGCCTCTACGCCTACGCGCGGCTCGGTCAGAACGAGGATCCCGAATTCACCTTCAAGGTGATGGTGGTCCGCACGATGTGGCCGGGTGCCACGGCCCGCGAGGTCGAGCAGGAGGTCACGGAGCGGCTCGAGAAGAAGCTCCAGGAGACGCCCTGGATCGACTTCACGCGCAGCTATTCGAAGCCCGGCGAGTCGATGATCTTCATCACGCTCAAGGACTTCACGCCGCCGAAGGAAGTGCCGAACGCCTGGTACCAGGTGCGCAAGAAGGTCGCGGACGTCCGGTCGACGCTGCCCGACGGCGTGCGCGGCCCGTTCTTCAACGACGAGTTCGGCGACACCTTCGGAACCATCTACGCCTTAACGACGGACGGCTATTCGTTCGCCGAACTGCGCGACCACGTCGAGAACATCCGCCGCTCGATCGTCCGCGTGCCGGACGTCGGCAAGGTCGCCGTCCTCGGGGAGCAGGCCGAGAAGATCTGGATCGAGATGTCGCACCGCAAGCTCGCGACGCTCGGGGTCGATCCGCTCGTGATCGCCGAAGTGCTCCGGGAGCAGAACATCATGGTGCCCGCGGGGTCGTTCCAGACCCGCGACGACCAGGTGCACGTGCGGGTGTCGGGCGCGCTGAAATCGGTCGAGAGCATCCGCGAGATCGGCATCCGGGCGAACGGCCGGTTGTTCCGGCTCGGCGACATCGCGACGGTGTCGCGCGGCTACGCGGACCCTGCCGAACTCCTGATGCGCTTCAACGGCCAGCCGGCGATGGGTCTCGCCGTATCGCTGCGCAAGGGCGGCGACATCATCGAACTCGGCCGCATGCTCGAGGCCGAGATGGACCGCCTGAAGGCCGATCTGCCCGTCGGCATCGAGGTCCACAAGCTGTCCGACCAGCCGACGGTCGTGAAGGACTCGATCCGCGAGTTCATGAGCACGCTCGCCGAGGCCGTGATCATCGTGCTGGCCGTGAGCTTCATCTCGCTCGGCATGCGGACCGGCATCGTCGTCGCGCTGTCGATTCCGCTGGTGCTGGCCGTCACGTTCCTCTGCATGTACATCTTCGGCATCGACCTCCAGCGCATCTCGCTCGGCGCGCTGATCATCGCGCTGGGCCTGCTCGTCGACGACGCGATCATCGCGGTCGAGATGATGGCCATCAAGATGGAGCAGGGCTGGGACCGCATGCGCGCCGGCATCTATGCCTACACGTCGACGGCGCCGTCGATGCTGACCGGCACGCTCGTGACGGCGGCCGGCTTCCTGCCGGTGGGCCTCGCGAAGTCCGCGGCGGGCGAGTACACGTTCTCGATCTTCGCCGTCGTGACGATCGCGCTGCTCGTGTCGTGGGTCGTGGCCGTGATGTTCATCCCTTACATGGGATACCACCTGCTCCCCGACTACTCGAAGACGGGTCACGGCCCGGGCGTGCTCGCACGCGCGATGGGTCGCATCTTTCCGCGGCTCGCGGTGCAGCCGCATGCGGCCGGGCACCACGATCCGTCCGACGTCTACAACCGGCCCTTCTACCGCGGGTTCCGCGCCGTCGTGACGTGGTGCGTCGGCCATCGCAAGACGGTGATCGTCGGGACGCTCGGCCTGTTCCTGCTGGCCGGATTCGGATTCCAGTTCGTGCAGCAGCAGTTCTTCCCGTCGGCCAACCGGCCGGAACTGGTCGTCGACCTCTGGCTCCAGACCGGCTCGGCGATCGGTGCGACCGATGCCGAGGCGAAGCGCTTCGAGGCCATCCTCGCGAAGGATCCCGACGTCGAGAAGTACGTCGCGTACGTCGGCGGCGGCAGCCCGCGTTTCTACCTGCCGCTCGATCAGCAGCTCGACAACACGAACCTCGTCGAATTCATCGTGACGGCGAAGGGCAACGGCGGACGCGACCGTCTCCAGAAGCGCATCGAGGACGTCATCGAGACCGATTTCTCGCGCGTGCGCGGGCGGGTCCAGCCGCTGCAGAACGGTCCGCCGGTGCCGTACCCGGTCGCCTTCCGGGTGAGCGGGCCGGACTACGACGAGCTGCGCCGCATCGGCAACGAGATGGCGGGCGTGATGCGCGCCAATCCGAACATGCGGTTCACGCACCTTGACTGGAACGAGAAGAACAAGGTGGTGAAGCTCGAGATCGACCAGAACAAGGCGCGCATGGTCGGGGTGAATTCGCAGGCGCTCTCCAATACGCTCAATTCACTGCTCACGGGCTTCCACGTCACGGAGTTCCGCGAGCGCGACAAGATGATCGAGGTGCTAGCGCGCGCCGAGTCGCCGGAACGTCGCAGCCTCGCCGAGATCGGCGACATCAACGTGCCGACGCAGAGCGGACGCTGGGTGCCGCTGTCGCACGTCGCGAAGATCACGTATGCCTTCGAGGACGGCCTCGTCTGGCGTCGTGACCGGCTTCCGACCATCACGGTGCAGGGCGATGTCGTCGGCTCGATCCAGGCACCGGTCGTCTCGCAGCAGCTGCGGTCCGGCATGGACGCCCTCGGCGCGAAGCTCCCGTCCGGCTACCGTATCGAGATGGGCGGCGCCATCGAGGAGAGCGAGCGCAGCCAGGGTTCCGTCAATGCCGTGCTGCCGCTCATGCTCGTCACCGTGATCACGTTGCTGATGGTCCATCTGCAGAACGTCCGGAAGACGCTGCTCGTGCTCGTCACGGCACCGCTCGGCATCATCGGCGTGTGCCTGTTCCTGCTCGTGGGCCGGGTGCCGTTCGGCTTCGTCGCGATGCTCGGTTTCATCGCGCTCTCGGGGATGATCATGCGCAACTCGATCATCCTCGTGGACCAGATCGACCAGGACATCAGCGACGGTCACGCGCCGTGGCATGCCGTGATCGAGGCGACGGTCCGGCGCTTCCGTCCGATCATGCTGACGGCCGCGGCAGCGATCCTCGCGATGATCCCGCTGTCGCGTTCCAACTTCTGGGGACCGATGGCGGTGGCGATCATGGGCGGCCTGCTCGTCGCGACGGTGCTGACGCTGCTGTTCCTTCCGGCGCTGTACGCGGCCGTGTTCAAGGTGAAGCGGCCCGAGGCGGGTGCGACGGCCTGACTTCCGGGTCGGCTTCGCGTACCTTCGCGACAGGACGGCACCGGGTTCCCGCGTGCCGGTGCAACCGATTCCGGAGTCCCTCGATGATTCGTGACTGGTCCTGCCGCGCACGTTCGGTTGCGGCATTCGTCTTCCTGTTCGCCGCGCTGCACGCGCACGCCGGCGGTGCGCGCTACGGCGTCGCGTCGGCGCACCCGCTCGCGACCGAGGCGGGCGAGGCCGTGCTCGCGAACGGTGGCAACGCGTTCGACGCAGCGGTCGCGGTCGCGTCGACGCTCGCCGTCGTCGAACCGTATGCGTCCGGCTTCGGCGGCGGCGGATTCTTCCTGCTGCATCGCGCCCGCGACGGACACGACGTCGTCGTCGATGCGCGCGAGACGGCGCCGCTCGCCGCGACCCGTGACATGTATCTCGACCGCGACGGCAAGCCCGATGCGCGCGCGTCGCTCGATGGCGCGCGCGCTGCGGCCGTGCCCGGTCTGCCTGCGGGCCTCGCGCATCTCCAGCGCGAGTTCGGATCGATGCCGCTGGCCGAACTCCTCGCGCCGGCGATCCGCCATGCCGAGACCGGCTACGCCGCCGACGGACGCTACGTGAGCGCCGCTGGCTGGCGGGAGGCGGTGCTGAAGAACGATCCAGTCGCAGCAAAGACCTTCCTCGACGACGGCAAGGTGCCGGCGAAGGGCTTCGTGATCCGCCAGCCCGGGCTCGCCGCGACGTTGCGTGCCTTCGCCGAGCGCGGTGCCGACGGGTTCTATCGCGGCCCTGTCGCCGAGGCGCTCGTCGCCGCGGTGCGTGCGGGCGGCGGCATCTGGACGCTCGACGACCTCGCCGGCTATCGCATCGCCGAACGTGCACCGGCGCGCATCGAATACCTCGGCGCGCGCATCACGACGGCGCCGCTGCCGTCGAGCGGCGGGCTGGTCCTCGCGCAGGCGCTGCAGATCCTGCAGTGCTTCGATCTCGCGTCGCTCGGTGCGACCGATCGCGTGCATCTCGTCGTCGAGGCGATGCGCCGCGCGTACCACGATCGCGCGCGCTTCATGGGCGATGCCGATATCGTCGACGTGCCGTCGACCCTGCTCGCGAGCCAGGCCTACGCCGTCGGGCGCGCCGCGAACATCGACGCCGGGCGCGCGACGCCGAGCGCGGTGCTCGATACCGCCGCGCCGGTCCGGCAGGGCGAACACACGACGCACTTCTCGATCGTCGACGCCGACGGCAACCGCGTCGCCGCGACGCTCAGCGTCAACGCACCGTTCGGCGCGGGCGTCGTCGCCGGCGAGACGGGCGTCGTGCTGAACAACGAGATGAACGACTTCGCGATTGCGCCGTCCGCCGGCAATCTCTACGGCCTGACGGGCTTCGCCGCGAATGCGATCGAGCCGGGCAAGCGTCCGCTGTCGAGCATGTCGCCGACGTTCGTCGAGGACACCCGCGGCGCGCTCGTGCTCGGCGCCCCCGGCGGGTCGCGGATCATCAGCATGGTGCTGATCGGCATCCTCGACTTCATGTCGACTGCCGCACCGGATCCCGAGCGGATCGTCGGCCTGCCGCGCTACCACCACCAGTACCTCCCGGACCGCATCGAGATCGAGCCCGGTCAGTTCCCGCCGGAGTGGGTGAGCGCGCTGGCGGCGAAGGGGCACACGGTCCAGGAGTTCCGGCGGCGCTGGGGCAACATGCAGGCGGTGTTCGTCGACGCGGTGACCGGCGAGGTCAGGGCGGCCGGCGATCCGCGCGGCAAGACCGGCGTGCTGTTCTGAAGTGAACAATTGAACGAAGGTCCGGGCCGGGTGCCGAAACGCACCAGGGCCTGTCCACCGGACGTGCATCGGGAGGTCGACATCGTGATCCATCGCAGAAGACTGTTGCTGGCCGCGGCCGGCGGCGCCGGGCTCGGACTCGCGCGGCTGGCAGCAGGGGCGCCGAACATCGGCCCCGCCGGCCTGTCCGCCGGGGCCCTCGAATCCGCCGAATGGGACACGCTCCCCGGCAAGCTGCCGCTCATCAAGCGCAGCTGGCGTCCGCCGAACTTCGAGACACCGACGCGCTTCTTCAACGAGCCATTCACGGCCAATGACGCGTTCTTCGTGCGCTACCACCTCGCCGGTATTCCGCAGGTCGACGCCGGCACGTGGCGCCTGCGCATCGGCGGCGACGGCGTGACGAAGCCGTTCGAACTCTCGCTCGCCGAACTGCAGCGCGACTTCGAGCACGTCGAACTCGCGGCGCTGTGCCAGTGCTCCGGCAACCGGCGCGGATTGTCCGATCCGCACGTCCCCGGGGTGCAGTGGGGCTACGGTGCGATGGGCAATGCGCTCTGGAAAGGCGTGCGCCTGAAGGATGTCCTCGCGCGGGCCGGGCTTGCGCCCGACGCCGTCGAGATCGCGTTCGATGGCGCCGACACGGCGCCGCTCGATGCGACGCCCGACTTCGTGAAGAGCCTGCCTGCGTGGAAGGCGCTCGACGAGAACACGCTGATCGCGTGGCAGATGAACGGCGAGGCGCTGCCGCACTGGAACGGCTTCCCCGTCCGGCTCGTCGTGCCCGGCTGGACCGCGACGTACTGGATGAAGCATCTCGTCTCGATCGACGTGCGGCGGTCCGCGCTCCAGGGCTTCTGGATGAATCCGGCCTACCGCGTGCCGAAGGGGAAATTCCCCATCATCGAGCGCTTCGTCTCGCAGGAGGTCCCGGCGAGCACGCCGATCACCGAGATGGTCGTGAACTCGCTCATCACGAACCTCCGCGACCAGATGATGTACAAGGCGCGTTCGCCGCTGTTCGTGCGCGGACTCGCGTGGGACGGCGGCTTCGGCGTGAACCGCGTCGAGGTGTCGACCGACGGCGGGCGTGAATGGCGGCTCGCGGAACTCGGCGAGGATCACGGACGGTTCTCGTGGCGGCAGTGGACCTTCGCGTTCACGCCGGACCCCGGCGAGCACGTCGTGATGGCGAAGGCGTCGAACCGCATCGGCGCGACCCAGACCTTCGATCTCGTGTTCAACCCGGCGGGCTACCACAACAACGTGGTCCAGCGGATCCGCATCAATTGCGCGTGAGGACGACCATGATCCATCGATCCGTGACGACACGACTGGCGTCCGGCGCCATCGGGCTCGCGCTCGCGTGCGGCGCGCAGGCTGGCGAGGATGCCATCGAACTGAAGGACGGGCCCGGGCGCGAGCAGGTGCAGCGCAACTGCATCGCCTGCCACAGCCTCGACTACATCCAGATGAATTCGCCCTTCCTCGACCGCAAGGGCTGGGAGGCCTCGGTCGGCAAGATGATCAAGGTGATGGGCGCCCGGATCGACGACGCCGACGCTCGCGTGATCGTCGAGTACCTGGCCGCGCACTACGGGAAGTGACCCGGCGCGGCCGTGAGGTCGCGGATGCCGGATGCGCTTGTGGTGCCGCCTGGCCGGTACCGGCCGGCGAGCCGGACGACGGCGTCGAGCGTTTCCGTCGCGCCGGCGTCGCGGGCGCCTTGCGGCATCTCATCGGACGACCCTGACGGGAATCCGGTCCACCCCGCCGACCGGCCCCGGGGGCGCGCGTCCGTATGACGGCGCCGCGACCGTCCGTATAATCCGCGCCCATGAAAACCACCTTCCTCGATTTCGAGCAGCCCGTGGCCGAGCTCGAACAGAAGATCGAAGAGCTGCGCTACGTCCAGGACGACTCGGCGGTCGACATCTCCGAAGAGATCTCCCGGCTGCAGAAGAAGAGCAACACGCTCACGAAAGACATCTACGGGAAACTGAACGCCTGGCAGATCTCGCAGGTGGCACGGCATCCCCAGCGTCCGTACACGCTCGATTACATCCGCAACCTGTTCACCGATTTCGAGGAACTCCACGGCGACCGCGCCTTCGCGGAAGACGCGGCGATCGTCGGCGGCATCGCGCGCTTCGGCGGCGAGCCGTGCATGGTGATCGGGCACCAGAAGGGCCGCGACACCAAGGAGAAGATCCTCCGCAACTTCGGCATGCCGAAACCCGAGGGTTACCGCAAGGCGCTGCGGCTCATGAAGCTCGCCGAGAAGTTCAACATGCCGGTGTTCACGTTCGTCGACACGCCCGGTGCGTACCCCGGCGTCGGCGCCGAGGAGCGCGGACAGTCCGAGGCGATCGGCCGCAACCTCTACGTCATGGCCGAACTTCGCGTGCCGATCATCTGCACCGTGATCGGCGAGGGCGGGTCCGGCGGCGCGCTCGCCGTCGCGGTCGGCGACACGCTGATGATGCTGCAGTACTCCATCTACTCGGTCATCTCGCCCGAAGGCTGTGCGTCCATCCTGTGGAAGAGTTCCGACAAGGCGCCCGAAGCCGCCGAGACGCTGGGCATCACGGCCAGCCGCCTCAAGACGCTCGGACTCATCGACAAGGTGATCCAAGAACCGCTGGGCGGCGCGCACCGCGACCACGGTGCGGTCATGCAGTCGGTCCGCAAGGCACTCGTCGAATCCCTCAAGGATCTTCAGACCATGCCGGTCGACGAGCTGATCGAGAAGCGCTTCGAGCGCGTGCTCGGCTACGGCAAGTACAAGGAAGTCACCCCCCGCTGAACGGGTTCCGGGCGGCCCGGCCGTGAGCGTGGACGCTGTCCCGCCCGTGAGATTCGAATCCGAGGCCGCCGCGCGTTGTGCGGCGCTGCTGCCAGTCGGCGCCCGAGTCTGCGTGGGATTGTCGGGCGGGGTCGATTCCGTGGCCCTGCTCCATGTGCTCCACGGTACCGCCGCCGCGCACGGCTGGACTCTCGACGCGATCCACGTCCATCACGGGCTCAGTCCCAACGCCGATGCGTGGGCGACGTTCTGCGAAGACCTCTGCGCCGGACTCGGCGTGCCGCTCGTCGTCCGGCGCGTGGACGTCGCCGACCGCGCGCAGCTCGGCACCGAGGACGCCGCGCGGATCCAGCGCCAGCGCTGCTTTCGTGAATCAGGCTCACCGTTCGTCGCGCTCGCACACCACGCCGATGACCAGGCCGAGACGCTGCTGCTGCAGCTGCTGCGGGGCGCGGGGCCCGCGGGGCTCGCGGCGATGCCCGTGCGGCGTCCGTTCGCGGCGGGGCAGGAATTCATCCGGCCGCTGCTCGAGTTTCCGCGA
>CAUJJX010000320.1 GCA_963205165.1 Pseudomonadota bacterium
CCCATCCGCATCCGCCACGCCCGTCGCCACGATCCCCGCGAAGTCATGCAGCTTCGGATCGGCCAGATGCGACGGCACCACGTTGCACAGCGCCCGGAACATCGTCTCGATGCGGCCGGGGAAGCGGCGGTTCCAGTCGGAGAGCATCGCCTTGATCTGCTGCCGCTGGAGGTTCTCCTGCGATCCGCAGAGATCGCACGGGATGATCGGGAATGCCTTCACGACGGCGTAGGCCGCGAGGTCCTTTTCGGCGGCGTATGCGAGCGGCCGGATCACGACGTGGCGGCCGTCGTCGGAGACGAGCTTCGGCGGCATCCCCTTCAGCTTGCCGCCGTGGAACATGTTGAGGAACAGCGTCTCGAGCATGTCCTCGCGGTGATGGCCCAGCGCGATCTTGGTCGCGCCGAGTTCGGTGGCGACGCGGTAGATGACGCCCCGCCGCAGCCGCGAGCAGAGCGAGCACATCGTCTTGCCCTCGGGGATCACGCGCTTGACGATCGAGTGGGTGTCCTGGCGCTCGATGTGGAAGGGGATGCCGAGCGTCGTGAGGTAGTTCGGCAGGATGTCGGCCGGATAGCCCGGATGCGCCTGGTCGAGGTGCATCGCGACGACGTCGAAGTGCACGGGCGCGCTCGCCTTCAGCGACAGCAGGATGTCCAGCAGACCGTAGCTGTCCTTGCCGCCCGAGAGGCAGACCATCACGCGGTCGCCGGCCTCGATCATGTTGTAGTCGGCGACCGCCTCGCCCACCTGCCGCCTCAGCCGCTTCGCGAGCTTGTTGGCTTCGAGGATCTGCTTCTGGGTGCTGCCTTCCTGCATGGTGTTTCCCTTCCGAGTTCTACAGATGGACGCTGCGTCCGCCGTCGACCGCCAGGATCTGGCCGGTGACGTACGGCGCGTCTTCCACGAGGAAGCGCACCGCGCGCGCGATGTCGTCCGGTTCGCCCGAGCGCTTGAGCAGCGTCGTGCCGATGATGCGATGGCGCGCGAGTTCGTCGGACCAGGTCCCGTCTTCCGGCCAGAGGATGGCGCCCGGCGCGATGCCGTTGACCCGGACCTCCGGGCCCAGTTCGCGGGCCAGCGATTTCGTCAGCGCCACGAGCCCGCCCTTCGCCGCGTTGTAGACGACGTAGTTCTTCATCGGCCGCTCGGCGTGGATGTCGACGATGTTCACGATGCAGCCTTCGGCACGGCGCAGGTGCGGCGCCGCGGCCTGCGACAGGAACAGCGGCGTCTTGAGGTTCGTGCCGACGAGGTCGTCCCACGAGGCCTCGGTGATCTCGCCGACCGGCGTCGGGAAGAAGCTCGACGCATTGTTCACGAGCACGTCGAGCCGGCCGAAACGCTGCACCGTCTCGTGGACGATCGCGGGCAGGTGCGCGATGTTGAGGAGGTCGGCCTGGATCAGTGCGACGGATTCCGGTCGCACCGCATTGAGTTCGGCCTGGAGCGCCCGCGCGTCGTCGACCGAAGAACGGTAATGGACCATCAGATCGGCGCCGCCCGCGTGGAGCCGCCGGCAGATCGCGGCCCCCACCCGTCGGGCGCCGCCGGTAATGAGCACCACCCGGTTTTGCATCGCGTCATCGCCTCGTTGTCTAATGCCGATTCTACGTCAGCCCCCCTGCAGACCCCCGGTGGAATCTCCGCACGCCACGCTTCCGCCGCCCTCGCCGGACGCCCTCGCCCACAGCGAACGCCTGCGCCGCGTCCTCCTCGATCGCATCAATGCGCGCGGCGGCTGGCTGCCCTTCGACGAGTTCATGGACTGCGCGCTCTACGCGCCCGGTCTCGGCTACTACGCCGGCGGCAGCCGCAAGTTCGGCGCGGCCGGCGACTTCGTCACGGCGCCCGAGATTTCGGACCTGTTCGGTCGCACCGTCGCGCGGCAGGTCGCCGAGATCCTCGCGACGACGGGCGGCGACATCCTCGAACTCGGCCCCGGCACTGGCCGACTCGCGGTGCAGATCCTCGGTGAACTCGCCCGGCTCGACCGTCTGCCCGATCGCTACTGCCTGCTCGACGTCAGCGCCGAACTGCGCGAGCGGCAGCGCGAGCGGATTGCCGACGAGATCCCGGAACTGGCCGGTCGTGCCATCTGGCTCGACGCGCTGCCCGATGCCTTCCACGGGGTCGTCGTTGCGAACGAAGTGCTCGACGCCGTGCCGGTCAGCCTCGTCGTGTGGCGCGACGACGGACTCCACGAACGCGGGGTCGGCGTCGAGGGCGAGACGTTCGTCTGGATCGATCGTCCGCTGGCCGACGGTCCCGTTCGCGCGCAGGCCGAAGCCCTGTCGGTGCAAGCGCCCTACCTCACCGAGATCGCGCCGCGCGTGACCGCCCTCGTCGCGACGCTCGCGGCGCGGCTCGAACACGGTGCACTGCTCTTCATCGACTACGGCTTCGGACGGGGTGAGTACTACCACCCGCAGCGGGACCGCGGCACGCTGATGGGCCACTACCGGCATCACGCGCTCGACGATCCGTTCCACCTGCCGGGTCTCCAGGACCTCACTGCGCACGTGGATTTCACGGCCGTCGCCGAGGCGGGCGTCGCCGCCGGACTGCGGTTCGCGGGCTACACGACACAGGCGAATTTCCTGATGAATTGCGGGATCACGGAGTTGCTTTCGGCCGTGCCCGCGGCGCATGCTCACGCCTACCTGCCCCTGGCCGCGCAAGCGCAGAAACTCATGAGTCCGTCGGAGATGGGTGAGCTGTTCAAGGTGATTGCCCTGACCCGCGGCATCGAGTCTCCGCTCATCGGTTTCCGGCGCGGCGACCTCTCGCGGCTTCTATGACGGGCAGGCACCTCCGCCCCGTCGACTTCCGTTTCCCGAGACCCTTCCGGGTCACGTCCTGCACGTATTCGATCGAAGTCCTGCCGCCGGTCTGTCGATGCAGACACGGCGTCGCTGCCGCGCGTGCAGGTGATGCCGCCGATGCGAAAGTGCCCTCGAGTTTTCTCGACCGCAGCCGATCAATCCAGTCAGCGCCAGCACCGGGCATCCCTAGCGTCACAGGCCCTGGAAGACCGAGACCATGAATCCGACCGTTGCCCTGCTCTTCGGCGTTCACGCCCACCAGCCTGCCGGCAACTTCCAGTCCGTCGTCGACGAGGCGCACGAGAAGTCGTACGGCCCGTTCCTGCGGACGGTGTACCGCTATCCCGAGTTCCGCTTCGCCGCGCATTTCAGCGGCTGGCTGCTCGACGACCTGCTGACCCGCTACCCGGATGACATGCGGCTGCTCGCCGAGATGGTCGCGCGCGGCCAGGCCGAACTCTTCGGCGGCGGCGACATGGAACCCGTCCTCGCGGCGATCCCTGCGCGCGATCGCGTCGGCCAGATCGAGGCGCTGTCCGACCGGCTCGAACGCGCGTTCGGCCAGCGTCCGCGCGGTGCGTGGCTCACCGAGCGCGTCTGGGAGGCCACGGTTGTTCCGTCGCTCGCGCAGACCGGCATCGAGTACGTCACCGTCGACGACTACCACTTTGTCTGCGCGGGCCGCGATCTCTCCGAACTGGGCGGACACTTCAGCACCGAGGACGACGGGCGCCGCCTCGATCTCTTCCCGATCTCGGAGCAGCTGCGCTACCGCATTCCGTTCGCGCCCGCAGACGAGGTCGTGCGCTACATCGAATCGCTCGCGACGCCCGGCGCGACGCAGGGCGCGATCTACTTCGACGACATCGAGAAGTTCGGCATCTGGCCCGAGACGCACGACTGGGTCTTCGGCCGCAAGTGGCTGGAGCATTTCATCGAGGGCGTGCTCGCGTCGCCCGTGATCGTGCCGACGCTGTTCTCGGAATTCCATGCGCGCGAACGCACGCGCGGCATCGTCTACCTGCCGACCACGTCGTACATCGAGATGGGCGAGTGGACGCTGCCCGCGCCGCGCGCCGACGAGTTCGCGACGCTGATCGCGCAGCACAAGGCCGAAGGTCGCTACGAGCGCTTCAAGCCGTTCCTGCGCGGCGGCATCTGGCGCAACTTCCTGTCGCGATATCCGGAAGCCAACTGGATGCACAAGCGGTCGCTCGAACTGTCGGCGCGACTCGATGCATTGCCCGCGGCGAAGCGCACCGATGCGATGACTGCGCTGCTGCATCGCGCGCAGGC
>CAUJJX010000321.1 GCA_963205165.1 Pseudomonadota bacterium
CCGCATCGGCGCGATCCACTCGGTCGTGTTCGGCGGCTTCGCGTCGCACAGCCTGGCCACCCGCATCGACGACGCGCAGCCGACGCTGATCGTCTCGGCCGACGCCGGCATGCGCGCCGGCAAGGTCGTGAAGTACAAGCCACTGCTGGACGAAGCCATCGATCTCGCGGAGCACAAGCCGGCGTCCGTGCTGCTGGTGAACCGCCATCTCGATCCGGAGTTCACGCGCGTCGAAGGCCGCGATCACGACTGGGCCACGCTGCGTGGACGGTTCATCGACGCCTTCGTGCCGGTCACGTGGCTCGAATCCAACGAGACCTCGTACATCCTCTACACGTCGGGCACCACCGGCAAACCGAAGGGCGTGCAGCGCGACGTCGGCGGCTACGCGGTCGCGCTCGCCGCGTCGATGAAGCACATCTACTGCGGCGCCCCGGGCGAGACGATGTTCACGACGTCCGACATCGGCTGGGTCGTCGGGCACTCCTACATCATCTACGCGCCGCTCATCGCGGGCATGACGACGATCCTGTACGAGGGCGTGCCGATCCGGCCCGACGCCGGCATCTGGTGGAAGATCGCCCAGGATCACAAGGTCACGGTGATGTTCTCGGCACCCACCGCGATCCGGGTGCTCCGGAAGCACGACCCCGAATTCATCACGAAGCACGACCTCTCGTCGCTGCGTCATCTGTTCCTCGCCGGCGAGCCGCTCGACGAACCGACGCATCGCTGGATCTCCGACGTGCTCGGCAAGCCCGTCATCGACCACTACTGGCAGACCGAGACGGGCTGGCCGATGCTGACCAGCGCACCGGGCATCGAGCAGACGCCGATCAAGTTCGGCAGCCCGGCCTTCCCGGCGTACGGCTACGACCTGCGACTGTTCCGCGAGGACGGCAGCGAGGCCGGCGTCGACGAGAAGGCCGTCGTGGGCGTCGTCCCGCCGCTGCCGCCGGGTTGCCTCGCGACGGTCTGGGGCGACGACAGGCGCTTCGTGACGACGTACTTCTCGATGTTCGCCGACCGGCCGATCTATTCGTCGTTCGACTGGGGCATCCGCGACGCCGAGGGCTATCACTACATCCTCGGACGCACCGACGACGTCATCAACGTCGCGGGTCACCGCCTCGGGACCCGCGAGATCGAGGAAGCCGTGCAGGGCCACCCGGGGATCGCGGAAGTCGCGGTGGTCGGCATCGCCGACGCGCTGAAGGGGCAGATGCCGCTCGCGTTCGCCGTCCCCAAGGACGCCGCGCGCATCGCGACGCCCGAAGGTCGCGCGACGCTCGAGAAGGAGGTCATGGCGATGGTCGACGGCCAGCTCGGCGCCATCGGGCGTCCGTCGCGGGTCGTCTTCGTGACGATGCTGCCGAAGACCCGCAGCGGGAAGCTGCTGCGGCGGAGCCTCCAGGCGCTCGCCGAGGGCCGCGACCCGGGCGACCTGACGACCCTCGAGGACGCCGGCGCGCTGGAACAGGTGAAGCAGGCACTGGCCGGCTGACGCGGGATCCGGGCACCGAAACGAAAAACGCAGCCGAGGCTGCGTTTTTCGTTGGTGCGTCGTGCGCGGGATTACTCGCCGCCACCGCCCCCGCGCGGCTTGCGCTTGTTGCGGGGATCTTCCTCGTCGTGCACGTACTGGATGACGGCCGGGCCTTCGCCCTTCTCCTCGATCACGACGGCGGTACGCGCCCACCCGAAGTACGCCTTGCCGGCTTCGATGTTCAGCACGGAACCGACCTTGAACTCGTCCATCTGGCGCCAGTTGTAGTCATTGCCCGGCGTGAACCAGTAGATGCCTTTCAGGACGGTGATCTCGCGGGCCGTGTTGTAGACGCGCGGCGCCCACTTCATGCCGGACGGTGCGCGGTAGCGGACCACGTACGGGCCGGGTTCGGCGGGGTTGCCGGACACGATGGCCATCTCGATCGGGCGGGCGATCCCCGGGACGTACTTCCATTCGAGACTGTCGTCGCCCTCGGCGGCGAAGGCTGCGGGCAGGGCTGCGAGGGCAAGAACCCCGGCAGCAGTGGCGTGGGTGAGGGCGCGGATCATTGCCGAAAATTCCTCCAGAGGCTTTTGTCGGTGGCTCCCGACGGGCATTGCCGGGAGCGTCTGTCTTGGGCGGTACGAAAGCCGCGGCGGATTATTGCACGACGTATTTCCCCACCAAGCGGGTTGAAGAGTGGTCCTCGACGGAAAAAGTTCGCGGGTCGTGCCGACCAGGGTCTGTCGACACTACGGATGCCAGTGCGAATGAACGTCTCGGCGTGCAAGACAAGGCGGACCCCGGGCGGCCGGCGCATCCCGGTCGGATGGGCGTCGACGCGACGCACGCGCCCCGGGGCTATTCCTTCGAATCCGCCATGGCTTCCGGGCACACGTCGCTGCCGTCCGCCGGGATCCGCTTGCCGAAGAGCTTCTGCACCGGCACCCAGAAGATCGAGGTCGCGACGCGGCCGACGGTGCCCAGGACATCGCCCGCCGACACGCCGACCTTGAAGTTGCCGAAGCCGCCCGTCACCTCGACCGGGATCGCGAGGCTCAGGAACTGCGGCGTCTTGGCCTTGGGCGCCATGCGCAGGTTCACGGTCTGGTCGCGGAAATCGACGCCGCCGGAACCCGTCACGCGCATGCGCCCGGTGTCCATCACGATCGCCTTGTGCTTCAGCAGCCCGTCGGTGAGTTCGAAGCGCCCCACGGCGCAGTTGATCCGGGAGGCCTTGCCGGGGTCGACGGCCGGCAGCAGCGCCGCGATCACGTTCACGGCCCAGAGGTCGACGAGTCCCGCCGGCATGTTCCGCGGCCAGACGGCGAAATCGATCCGGCCGTTGCCGTGGTCCAGGATGTCCGAGAGGTACTGGGCGCGCGCCACGACATCCATCCGGAGGCTGAACGCCCCTTCGAGCTTGCCGTCGGGCATGAAGCGGCGGGCGAGCGGGCCGTACTCGAAGCGTTCGGCGCGCGCCTTCAGGTCGAACTTCACGTCACGGTCGGTCGGCTCGTAGCCGAGCCACATCCGGGCGGTGCCGCCGGGCACGTTCACCTCGATCGGCCCGATGTCGGCGCGGCCGTTCTCGAGCTTCGCTTCGAGGCGTCCGCTGCCCATGCGGTCGGCGCCGGACAGCACCTGATCGACCTTCACGGTCAGGTACGCGTCCTGCCGGCGCAGCACTTCCGCGCTCAGCAGCTTCTGCGCGTCGTCGGTGGCCTGCGCGGCCTTCGCCTTCATCTCTTCCGCCGAGAGTTCCTTCTCGACGGTCTTCTCCGGCTTCTTCGCGACCGGAGACCAGTCCCCGAACCTGAAGTCGTCGAGCTGGATCCGGGGGGACGCGAGATCGATCACGAGCTTCGGCTTCGCGCCAGCCGTGACGAGCGATCCGCGCCCCTTCAGCCGGCTCTCGCCGACGCCCACCTCGAGATCCGCGACCTCGTAGCCCTGCTTCGACATCCGGAAGCGGCCGCCGAGCGAGAAGGGGCCCCACGGCGGCAGCGAGGCGTGCGCAAGGCGGTTCAGCCGATCGAACCGCCTGCCGCGCAGATCGAGTGCGAGGTCGATGTCACCTTCGCCCACGGGCTTCGCGATCGCGCCCTCGAGCCGGACGCGGGTGTCCGCACCCTCCGCCGTGAACAGGAACGGGATGCGCCCCGTCGGCTTCACGAGGTCCGCGGCCTTCGCGGTCTCGAGGGACATCACGAGCGGCACGTCGTCGAGCGCGCCCTTCAGGTCGAGCCGGACCGGCGCGCCGGGTTTCGCGGACAGCACGCCGGATTCGAGCGCGATGGTCGCGGCGGCGCCGGTGTTCGCGTCGCGCAGCACGAGGCGCCCGGACTCGAGATTGCCGATGAGTTCCGAGCGCGCGAGCATGTCGCCGAGCAGGCTCGACCGTGCGGTGAGACTGATCTGCAGCGCGCCGATCGTGGCCTCGATGTTCTGCGCGAGTCCGAGCTTCTTCAGCAGCTTCCCGATGTCGACCGACCCGGCGGACAGCCACAGCGTGCTGACCGGCTCGGCCCGCAGGTCGAGCGCGACGGCGCCACGGAACGGCACGTCGGCCACGGTCGCGGCGAACGACGACGGCTGCATCGCGCCATCGCGGATCCGGCCATCGAAGGCGATGTCGCGCGGCGCGAGCGGCGTGCCGGTCACGCGCTTCACGCGCACCGTGACATCGGCGTCGCCCATGTCGATGCCCTTCGGCAGGATCGGCAACTGGAGCACCGGTCGACCCGGTGTCGTCTTCGCGGGCTTCGGCGGGGACGGCGGAAGCAGCGACTGCAACTCGGCGATGTCGATCTCGCCGATCTCCAGGCGCGCCCTCACGACCTTGCGGGAGCCCTCGTGGACGAGTGCCGCCCCCGCCACGAGCGAGGTGCGGCCGAGCCGGAAGCTGACGTCGTCGACCTTCCAGTCGTTCGCCGTCATCGATGCCCGGCCCTTCAGCGCCACCTCGGCGCTCTTGCCAGCCTTCAACCCGAGCCACCGCGCGACATCGCTCGTCCGCTGCGCCGTCAGATCGAACGCAACCGTCGGCCCGGACGTCTCGGACGGTGCCGCCAGGACGCCGGACAGGCGCGCCCGGACGCTGCCGGACTGGATCGCGAAGTCCAGCGGTGTGCGCTCGTCGAGCATGACCTTCTCGAGCGTGCCGCCGGTGAGATCGGCGCGCAGCGGCTGGCCCAGCAGCGCGCCGCGCAGATGCCCTTCGAGCGGCTTCCCGGCGGGCAGCGCGACGCTGAACTTGTCGAGCGCGAACTCGACCGGGCGTCCGCCGTCGTCGTTGCCGTAAGACAGCCGGCTGCGGTCGATCCCGAGTCGCACGTCGAGGCTCTTCACGAGTTCCGCACCCTGGTCGCCCTCGGCCTTCAGCACCAGTTCGAAACGCCCGAGCCGCCCCTTCATGCCGCGGGCGCCGGCGAGCAGTTCCGCGAGTCCGCCGAGGTCGGAGTCGTGCGTGCCGAGCGACAGCCCGAAGCGCGGCGGCTCGGTCGTGCCGTCGGCGGTGACGTCGCCCTTCAGCGGTACGTCGGTGATCGTCGCCTCGATCGGCGCGTCGAGCCGGCCGTCGCGCACCTTCAGGTGCAGTCGCGCGTCGCGCACGTCGCCGGGCAGGCTCAGCCAGCGGGCGACGGCGAGTTCGAGATCGACGTCGGCAGCCTTCAGGCCCGACAGCGAGAACGTCGCCTTCGCGAGCTGCCGGTACGTGTCGCGGAAACTCTTCGGCGGTTCCTCTTCCTCGTCGGGCTGATCGGTGAGGAAGGGGCGCAGGTCGAGCGTCGGGAGTGCGAGCTTCCCGCGGATCGCCGGACGCGCGCCGGTGTTGTCGAACGTGAGATCGCCGGCCAGTGCCGTCCGACCCATCGCACCCGTGAGCCCCGACACCTCCACGCGATTCGGCGCGAAGCGCACGTGCCCGGCAATCGCCGTCGCGCCGACCTTCGGGAATTGTGTCTGGAGCAGCCGTTCCAGCTCGGTCAGGTTCTCGGTGCCGACGGCGAAATCGACGTCGCCCGTCGTGCCGAGCACGCTCGCCTTCAGTACGAGCGACGTGCTCAGGAAGTCGACGCGGAAATCGAACGGCCACGGCTTCGACGCGGCGAGCAGATCGTTGAGCGGTCCGCCGGAGAAGGCCACCTTGTAGGGGAACGCCTTCTCGACGCTGCCCGTCATGTCGATCTTCATCGGCTGGCCCCGCGGCGATTCGCCGCGGAGACGGTCGAGCGCGAAGAAGTGTCCCTTGCCGTCGGCCCCCGCGTACTCGACCTGGATGCGCTCGAGCACGAACTGGCGGATGTCGAGCATCAGCGCGGCATCCTTCGCGTCGGCTGCGCCCGCGGCATCGGGCTTCTTCGGAGTCGCGTCGGGCTTCGATGGCGGCAGCGCGAAGGTCCAGTTGTTGGTGCCATCGGCGCGGCTGCGGAGCTTCAGCGTCACGTCGCTGCCGGCCAGATCGCCGATGTGGACGCGATGCCCGATGAGCTTCCAGAGATCGAGTGCGAGCCGGGCCTCGCCCAGCGACACGAACGTGCCCTCCGCGAATCCGCCGGGGTCGGCGATGTGGAGTCCGCCGACCTTCAGCTTCGGCTGTCCCGAGATCTCGAGTTCGGCGGGGCCGTCGAACCGGACCTCGCGTTTCAGCGCGTCGGCGAAGATCGCCGCGATGCGCGGACGCAGTGCCGAGGCATCGATCGTGACGCCGACGAACGCGACCCAGGCCACGATCGCGAGCACCAGGACGACGATGCCTGCGACGCCGAGTCCGAGCCACTTCAGGGTGCGTTTCGCGACGCCGGATCGACGGGGCGGCGCGGCGGACGGGACGACGGGATCGGAGGCTTGCGACATGGTCTGCCGGTGCGGGGCGGTCGTTGTATGCTCGCCGCGGTCGAGGAGGAGGGCGCCGTCGTCACGCTGACAATCGCGCGACGACGCACCGTGCAAGGTCAGGATGCCTGCAGTGTCGAGCGTCCGGATGCGCATGCTGCGAGCGGCTCCGGGTCTCGACATCCGCCGCGCGCGGAGCACTGGTTTCCGGGCATCCCGCAAGCGCGTCCGATCGTGTCACAGCCGACCGGCCGGTGGCAACGCAACAGGAGGCAACTCATGACGAAATGGCTGGCAATGGCGGCAATGCTGATGGCCTGCGGCGCCAACGCCGCGGACTGGGTGAGCGTCGGCACCGAGGGCGACATCGAGCACTTCGTCGACGCCGGATCACTCGCGCGCAGCGGCGAGATCGTGCGCCTCACGAAGCGCGCCGTGTTCCGCGAACCGCACCCGATGGGCGACACGCCCGGCATGCCGCTCATGAAGGAGACCGTCGGCGTCGTCGAAGACGACTGCAAGCGGTTCCAGCATCGCGTCGTGTCGCTCCAGCTCCTGGGCGTCGACGGGAAGGTGCTCTGGGATTCCGGCGCGATGAAGCGCGTCTGGGAAGCCGTCGATGCCGGCACGCCGGGTCGCGCGACGCTCGATTTCGTCTGCTCGAAAACCGCGAAGTGACATGACACGTCCGGCGAGAGACCGGGCGATGGAGAAGGAACGATGCCGTCGATGAATGCCGCGGTTACCGCGCGCAAGCCCCTGCACGGATCGCCTGGCGCTCCTGGCGCCGTGTCCGGGCGGTCCGGTCTCCCGGCCGCGTGGTCGAACGCGGCGCGCACGGTGTTCGCATCCGCCGGGCTGCTGTTCGCTGCGAGCCTCCTGGCCGCGCCGTCGGTCGAGGTCTTCTCGCCACGCGGTGAAGTGAAGGACATCCGGCAGGCCACGGCGCGATTCACGACGCCGATGGTGCCGTTCGGCGACCCGCGGCTCGTCGAACCCTTCGAGATCGCGTGCCCCGTGAAGGGCAGCGGTCGATGGGCGGATTCGCGCCACTGGGTCTACGACTTCGAGCGCGACCTGCCGGCCGGTCTCGTCTGTTCCTTCAAGCTGCGCGACGGTCTCGCGGATCACGCGGGCGACGCCGTGACGCCGGCCGCGTTCGACTTCACGACGGGCGGCCCCGCGATCCGCGAGTCGCTTCCCGGCGAAGGCGAGACCACGATCGACGAGCGCCAGGTGTTCATGCTCGGACTCGACGCCATCGCGACAGAGGCGAGCATCGCGCGGCACGCGTGGTGCGACATCAGCGGCCGTGCGGAACGCGTCGCCGTGCGCGTGCTCGGCGGCAAGGAGAAGAAGTCCGTGCTCGACCGTCAGCGCGATTTCGTCTCGCGCGTCGGCTCGATGTCCGGCGATCCGGCGATGGAGCGTGCCGCCGCGGCGCGCGAATACGATCGTCTGCCGATCGCGCTCGTCGCATGCCGGACGACGCTGCCCTACGAAGCCGAGATCCGGCTCGTCTGGGGACGCGGCATCGCGACGGCCGACGGTGTCGCGACCCGCGAGGACCAGGCGATCGCGTACAAGGTGCGCCCGGCGTTCACCGCGAAGTTCAGCTGCCAGCGCACGAATGCGAAGGGCCAGTGCATCCCGGTCCTGCCGATGGGGCTCGATTTCACGGCGCCGGTGTCCGTGGCGCTCGCGTCGAAGATCACGTTGACCGGGCCCGACGGCAAGGTCTGGAAGCCGAAGCTGTCCGACGCAGATCGCCAGTCCGGCTTCGTCGAGAACGTGATGTTCCCGGCGACCTACGTCGAGGCCGCGAGTTTCCGCATCACGCTACCCACCGGATTCGTGGACGACGGCGGGCGTCCGCTGTCGAATGCGAAGCGCTTCCCGCTCGCCGTTCGCACCGACCCGGCACCGCCGCTCGCGAAGTTCGCGGCGCGCTTCGGCATCGTCGAACTCAACGCCGATCCGGCGCTGCCCATCACGGTGCGCAATGTCGAACCGGCCCTCGTCGGCACGCAGTCGACGGTGGCCGGCGTCGCCGCGAGGAAGGGCCTGCCGGCCCGCGTGCTCCGCGTCCAGGACCCGCGCGAGATCCTCACGTGGATGAGGCGGCTCGACGCCGCCGAAGCCCGCTGGACGGACGGCGGCTACGTCTCGCAGAGCGTGTTCCGCGCGACGGATGCGACGCGTCCGCTGACGGTGCCGCGGCCGGGCGATGCGAAGCAGTTCGAAGTCATCGGGATTCCGCTGCCGCAGCCCGGCTTCCACGTCGTCGAGGTGGTCAGTCCCCGCCTGGGGCAGGCGCTCCTGAAGGACGGCAAGCCCTACCACGTCTCGGCCGGCGCCCTCGTCACGAACCTCGCCGTGCATTTCAAGCGGGGCCGCGAAAGCTCGCTCGTGTGGGTCACGACGCTCGATCGCGGCGAGCCCGCGGCAAACGCCGACGTCACCGTGATGGACTGCGCGGGCAAGTCGTACTTCGAAGGTCGCACCGACGCATCGGGCATCGCGCGCGTCCGCCGTGTGCTGCCGGTCGACGACGCGCTCCCGGGTTGTCGCGACAAGTGGGACAAGCAGCTGTTCGTGTCCGCGCGCCGCGCCGGGGACGCCTCGTTCGTGTTCTCCGGCTGGAACGACGGCATCGACACGTGGCGCTTCAACCTCCGCCGCGACGTCAACTACCAGGAGGACTCCGTCGCGACCGTCTTCGACCGCACGCTGCTGCGGGCCGGTGACACGGTCGGCATGAAGCATTTCTGGCGGCGCCGCACGGGCACCGGGTTCGCGTTCGCACCGAAGTCCGCGCTGCCCGTCCGGGCCGTCGTTCGGCACAACTCGACCGACGCACGCTGGGAACTCCCGCTCGCGTGGGACGCCAGCGGCAACGCCGAATCCACCTGGACCGTCCCGAAGGACGCGAAGCTCGGCGAGTACTCCGTCACGCTCGCGGGGCCGAAGACGAAGCAGGTCGAGGACTGGGTCGAGGGCCGCGACTCGGGCAGCTTCCGCGTCGAGGAATTCCGCGTGCCCGCGATGAAGGCGACGGTGCAGCTGCCCGCCACGCCGCAGGTGCGCATCCGGGCGATCGATGCCTCGGTGCAGCTCGCGTATCTGTCCGGCGGCGGTGCCGGCGGACACCGCGTGTAGTTGCGCGCGATGACGCAGCCGAAGTCGGTCTCGTTCGCAGCGCACGACGGCGTGCGCTTCGCGAACGGCGACGTGAAG
>CAUJJX010000322.1 GCA_963205165.1 Pseudomonadota bacterium
CGGCCTCGCCGAGGCGGCCCGCGCGATCCGGCGTGGTGACTGCACGTCGGAGGCGCTCGTCGCGAGCTGCCTCGAACGCATCGATGCACTCGAGCCCGAAGTGCGCGCGTGGCAGTGGCTCGACGCCGATCGCGCACTCGAGGCCGCCCGCGCTGCCGATCGTGCGTCGCACACGTCGAAGGGTTCGAGCGACGATCCGTCCGACCTGCTCGCACCTGCCGAGCGTGGCCGCCTGCACGGCGTGCCGATCGGTGTGAAGGACATCATCGACGTCGCCGGCATGCCGACCGGCATGGGCAACGCGGCGTGGTCGGGCTACATGCCGCCGGGCTCGGCGTCGCTCGTGGACCACCTCGAACGCTCCGGTGCGTTCGCGCTCGGCAAGACGGTCAGCACCGAGTTCGCGTTCATGGTGCCGTCGAAGACGCGCAACCCGTGGAACCCGGGGCACACGCCCGGCGGATCGTCCGCGGGCTCGGCCGCCGCCGTCGCGTGCGGCATGGTGCCGGCCGCGATCGGCACGCAGACCAACGGTTCGGTGATCCGCCCCGCGGCGTTCTGCGGCGTCGTCGGCTACAAGCCCGGCCTCGACAGCATCGCGATCGATGGCATCGTGTCGTTCTCGACGACGTTCGACACGCCCGGGGTCTTCGCGCGCAGCGTCGCCGACGCCGCGCTGCTCGCCTCGTGGATCACGAAGCGCGACGGCATGATCGGCCATCGGGTCGAACCGCTGCGGCGCCCGCCGCGGTTGCTCGCGGTGCGCTCGCCGGTGTGGGAACGCGCCGAGCCCGCGCAGCGCGAACGCTTCGCCGCCGACCTCGATCGGTTGCGTTCGGCCGGCGCCGTCGTCACCGAACGCGACCTGCCGCCGGCGTTCGACGATGCGCTGCGTATCCATCGCACGATCATGCTGCGCGAAGCCGCGACGGCCGCGCGTGCCGTCCGGAAGAAGCATCGGCACGTGCTGAGCGAATTCCTGAATCGCGGACTCGACGAGGGCGAGGCCGTGACGCCCGCGGGCTACGCCGAAGCGCTCGCCGCGCGCCTCGCGCTGATCGACGCGATCGTCGCGTTCTTCGGTGACGAGTACGAGGCGATCGTCACGCCGCCCGCGGCGGGCGAGGCACCGCTGATCGACACGACGGGCGATCCGGCGTTCTGCACGCTCTGGTCGCTGCTCGGCGTGCCGGCGGCCGTGATCCCGACGGGGCTCGGTCCGCGCGGCCTGCCGCTGGGACTGCAGATCGTCGCGCGGCCGGAGGCATCGAACACGCTGCTCGCAGTGGCAGCGTGGTGCGAGGGGCAGTTGCCGTTCGAGCGTTTGATCGACCGCGTCTGACCGCGGGACTCTTGTGCATCGACGGTTGCCGGCGAACCGGTGCGCGTGACCTTCGAAGCCACTCGCGGCGCGACGTCCGGCGCTGATCGTCGGATTTCGGCCGTTCAGCGATCCTTCGGCGCGTGCGCCTCGACCGCCGACGCCATGACTTCCGCCGCGGGGTCGCCGGTCTCGCGCAGCCCCTCGACGACGCCCGCGCGATCCGCGGCCGGGCGGTTCTGGCTCACCTTCCACTTGCCTTCGATGCGCGTCACCGGGAGTTCGATGCCGACGACGGCACGCAGTTGCTGCGTGACGAATTCGTCCGGCGCATCCGACACGGCCCACGGCGCGGAACGGCCCGATTCGAAGTGATCGGTCAGGCGTTCGACGAGGCTGCGTACCCACGCCGGATCGTCGATCGCGCGCAGCGTGCCGTGCGCGTGCACGACCATGTAGTTGTACGTCGGGACGACCTTGCCGGTCTCGCGCTTCGTCGCGTACCACGACGGCGTGATGTAGCGGCTCGGCCCCTGGAAGATCACGAGCGCCTGCGTGTCTGCGGCGAGGTCGCGCCACAGCGGATTCGCGCGGGCCACGTGGCCGCGGAGCGTCGTCCGGCCGCCGTCGTCCTCGATCAGGAAGGGGATGTGGTCGGCGCGGAGGCCGTCGGGTCCGAGCGTGACGAGGGTGCCCAGCGGATGCGCCTGCACCAGCGACCGCAGCACTTCGGGACGGTCCTCGACGAATTGCGATGGCTGGTACATGGCGGCTCCTGTCAGGGCGAGGCCGTCTTGCGGACGTCCTCCGTACTTCGACTTCGATCTGTTTCGGGACCGGCACCCGAGGCGCACTCGCCCGGCCGTCGATCCCCGCGATGCGGGGCACCTCGCCGGATGGCTGGGCGGCTTGCTCAGCCCGTCCGCTTCGCGGCGCCCGCGAGCAACCGGTCGAGCGTCGCGATCGCGCGCTTGTGCGTGCCGCGTCCGATCTCGCCGCCGGGGTCGTGCGCGACGACCTCGAACACGAACAGCTTGCCGTCGCGTCCGAGGTACTTCGACGTCGCGACGACCTTCGCGCCGGGCGGCGTCGGGGCCGAGTGGATGACATCGACCGTCACGCCGACCGACATCTGGCCGGGTTCGAGGCAGGGCACGAGCTGGCGGGCGCACGCGACTTCCATGAGGGCGATCATCCGGGCCGTCGCGAAGACGGGCGGGAAGTCGTCGCCCGGTCCGAAGACGAGCGTGCTGGCGAGATCGTTCGGGCCGACGTTGAGTTCGGCGGTGGCGAGGGCATCGAGTTCGGGAGAGGACATGATCTATGGAGGCGTTGGGCGTTGGGCGTTGGGCGTCGGGCGTTGGGCGTCGGGCGTCGGGCGTTGGGCGTCGGGCGGTGACGCTATCCGAGCATCCGCACTTCACGCTGCGGGAACGGCATCGTGATGCCGCGGCGGCGGAAGCTCGCGAGGATCGCTTCGTTGAGTTCGCCGATCAGCGCGCCGTAGTCGGTCACGCTCACCCACGGACGCACGGCGATGTTCACCGACGAATCCGCGAGAACCATCACGAAGGTCTCGGGGGCCGGGTCGCGCATCACGCGCGGGTTCGCGGCGAGCAGTTCGTGGATCACGGACTTCGCCGCGTCGACATCCGTGTCGTACGAGACGCCGACGACCACCTCGACCTGCCGGACCTTGCCGTAGTTGTGGAGGATCTCGCCGACGATCTTGCGGTTCGGGATCACGACGTGCGAGAGATCGCGGTGCGTCAGCACCGTGCTGAACAGCGAGATCGAGAGCACCTCGCCCTCGACGCCGACGATCGCGATGTACTCGCCCACGCGGAAGGGGCGCGTGAAGATGATCGTGAGGCCCGCCGCCACGTTCGACAGCACGCCCTGCATCGCGAGCGCGATGCCCGCACCGGCGACGCCGAGTCCGGCGATCAGCGGCAGCAGTTCCACACCGAGGTTCTGCAGCGCCATGATCAGGAACATCCCGAACACGAGCACGCGGATGACGCGGTCGATGAGCTGCCGCACCGGCGGTTCGAGGTCGAAGCGGTGCAGCCCGCGCGCGACCATCCGCGCGGCCCAGCGGCCGGCGAAGCCGCCGATCACCAGGATGGCGATGGCAGTGAAGAGCTTCGGGCCGAACTGGATCGCGAGGTCGAGAAGCTTGCCCTGCAGTCGGTCGAGGGTTTCGATGTGCTGGTCCATGGCGGATTCCGGGGAGTGGGGCGGGGTTCCATCGCACCGGACACGCCGGCGCGATCGGGCGTCAGTCGAGCATCAGCGAGGTCATGCCGTCCGCGAGCTTCGGCTCGAACCACGTGGACTTCGGCGGCATCACCTGGTCCGCGTCGGCCACGGCCATGAGGTCGACGAGCTGCGTCGGATACATCGAGAACGCCGCGGCCATCTCGCCGCTCGCGACGCGCTTCTCCAGTTCGGCCACGCCGCGGATCCCGCCGACGAAGTCGATGCGTGGATCGCGCCGCGGATCGACGATGCCCAGCAGCGGTTCGAGCGCGTGCTTCGCGAGCAGGCTCACGTCGAGCCGCGCGACGGGGTCCGCTGCGGGGACGAGGCCCGCCTTCAGCCGCAGCCGGAACCAGCGTCCGCCCGAAAGATGCAGGCCGAACTCGGTGGCCTGCGCGGGTTCGACGGCGCGGTCGGCGGGCGTGATCTCGAAGTCCGCCGCCAGCGCCGCGAGGAAGCTCTCGGGCGTGTGCGTGCCGAGATCGCGGACGACGCGGTTGTACGGAAGGATGCGCATCTGGTGATGCGGGAACGCGACCGCGAGGAAGCGCTGCGAGTTCGCGTCCGGACCGTCGCCGGCCTTGCGCCGTGCGGCTGCGACGCGCGATGCCGCGGCCGACCGGTGATGGCCGTCCGCAATGTAGAGCGCGGGCATCGCGTCGAACGCGGCCGTGAGCTGCGCCTGCACGCCGGCATCGTGGATGACCCACAGCGTGTGGCGGATGCCGTCGTCGGCCGTGGCGTCGGCATCGGGCGTCGCCTCGGTCGCGCGCGACAGCATCGCGTCGACGGCGGGGGCCGCGGGGTAGGCCAGCAGCACCGGGCCGGTGTGCGCACCGACGGCCTCGATCTGGCGGACGCGGTCGTCCTCCTTGTCGGGGCGCGTGAACTCGTGCTTCCGGATGCGGTTCGTGTCGTAGTCCGCGACCGACGCCGCGGCGACGATCCCGGTCTGGACGTGTGCGCCCATCGTGATCCGGTAGACGTAGTAGCAGGGCATCACCTCGCGCGCGAGCACGTCGGCGTCGATCATGGCGCGGAGGTTCGCGGCGCCCTTTGCGTAGACGGCGGGCGCGTGCACGTCGGTGCCGGCCGGCAGGTCGATCTCGGGCTTCGAGATGTGGAGGAAGCTCCACGGACGCCCGGCCACGCGGGCACGGGCCTCGTCGCTGGAGAGCACGTCGTACGGCGGGGCGATGATGTCGGCCGCGCGGCCGGTGGCGGGCCGCAGCGCGGCGAAGGGACGGATGAGTGACAAGGCGGATCGCTTCGGTGGTTCGGGACCGCCCGATTGTACTGACTGCCTCGCCGGGATCAGTGGTCCGTCGGCTGCGGCGCCCCCGGCCTGACGCCGCCGTCGAGTTCGGCCTGCAGCCGCCGCACCTCGTCGACGAGCCCGGCGAAGCGCTGGCCGAAGGTCGTCAGGTGGTACTCGACCCGCGGCGGGATCTCGGGATAGCTGTGTTTCTCGAGCACGCCGTAGCGCAGCAGCTTGCGCAGCCGTTCGTTCAGCACCTTGGCCGAGAGCCCGTCGATGGCGTGCTCCATTGCGCCGGGCCGGTGCACGCCGTCGCGCACGAGGCCGATGACGGTCATGGACCACTTGCAGCCCACGACGTCCTCGACCATGCCGGCGACCGACGGCGCGGCGTCCTGTTGCGAAAGATTTTTCGTGTTCGTCATCGGGAAGATGCACCGGAAAGTGGGGACCGCACCGTCCGGTGCCCGCTGTCCGGGCGGTGCGGAACCGCACACGATCAGGGCCTGCTAACACTACGGATCCCAGTGCGAATGAATGTCTCGGTGTGCAGGGCAAGGCGGACGACGCCGCCCGGACTGGACGTCCGGGCCAGGAGGACAACGCCGCCATGCGCGCCGAGACGTTCATTCCCTACGGGTTGCCGGCGTGAACGCCCCGAGCAGCGTTGCAAATCCTCGCCGGGTGTCCAACCTGGCTCCGGTTTGCGCCTTGCTCGAAGCGTTCGCGCCGGCAACGCATCTGGCATCCGTAGTGTTAGCAGGCCCTGATCCCAGAAAGCGTGCTCGATTGGAGCACGCACCCACCCCGGAGGCAAACATGAAGAAGACCGCGATCCTGCTCCCCGTCCTGGCGCTTGCCGCGACCGCCGCGCTGGCCGATCCACCTGCCGTGCCCTATCCGAAGGGCTATCGCGACTGGCATCACGTGAAGAGCATGGTCATCCAGCCCGGTCATCCGCTGCACGGCGCGTTCGGCGGCATCCACCATCTCTACGCGAACCGCGCGGCCGTCGCGGGCTACGCGAAGGGCACGTTCCCCGACGGTGCCGTCATCGTGTTCGACCTGCTCGAAGCGAACGAAGCCGACCACGCGATCGTCGAGGGCGCGCGCAAGGTCGTCGGCGTGATGCATCGCGACGCGAAGCGCTGGGCGGCGACGGGTGGCTGGGGCTTCGAGGGCTTCGCGGGCGATTCCGCGACGAACCGCGTCGTGGGCGGCAACGCGGCGACGGCGTGCTTCGAGTGCCACAGGCCCCAGGCGGCCGACCAGTTCGTGTTCAGCAGGACGCGACCGTGACGGCGTCGCGCGGGCGGTGCGAATCGCTCGCGCGACGCAGGGTTCCGGGCGGCTTCGTCCGCCTTGCCCTGCACCCCGGGACGTTCATCCGCACGGGCATCCGCAGTGTGTGCAGGTACAGGTCCGGTGCCGACGTTCTGCTACCCTCCCGACGGCTCGCGCGGCACCGCATCGCGCGAACGACACCAGCACAACCACATCCGGAGGAAAGCATGAGCCGACTTTTCGGTGCCAATCACCGCACCCTGCAGGACCAGCACGACACCCGCCGCATCGCCGACGCGATCGAGTCGATCGCCGTCCATGAGGAACTCTCCGACATGGACACCGCGTTCCTCCAGAGCCGCGACATGTTCTTCCTGTCGACCATCGACCAGGACGGCCGGCCGACCGTCTCGTACAAGGGCGGTGACCCGGGCTTCGTGAAGGTCGTCGATTCGAAGACGATCGCCTTCCCGCTCTTCGACGGCAACGGCATGTGGTACTCGGCCGGCAATGTCGTCGGCAATGCCAAGGTCGGGATGCTGTTCATCGATTTCGTCACGCCGAACCGGCTGCGCGTGCAGGGTGAGGCGAGCGTCGACCCGAACGACCCGCTGCTGATGGAATTCTTCGAGGCGCAGGTCGTTGTCCGCGTGAAGGTCACGCACGTGTGGCCCAACTGCCCGCGCTACGTGCACCGTCACACGAAGGTAGCCGCATCGCGTTACGTGCCGCGTGCCGAATGCGCGACGCCGCTCGCCGGCTGGAAGCGCATCGATCTCGTGCAGGACGCCCTGCCCGGCAAGGACCAGGGACGCGCCGAGAAGGAAGGCGGACTCGTCACGATCGAGGAATGGTTCGGCAAGGTGGGGACGGGCGCGGAAGACGCGTAACCCCGCCGGACGCGGCGGTCGCGCGATGCGGCTGCCGCGGCATGACTCCCGCCGCCGGTGCGTTCGCGCCGGCCGACGGGCGGACGGGAACGCTTCCCGTCGGCCCGTCCCGCAGTGCCCGCGCCTCCCTCGCAACTCTCAAGAAGTCCGGCTCATGGTCGTTTGAAAAATCGAGACGATCCTTGATCCAGGACCGCCCCGGCTGCCATTGCGCCGGCGCGGTTCCGCAATGAACCGGGAGATGCACGAGTGGCGGAACTGCTTTCGAATGTGGATGCGCTGAGCGCGGATGACCGCGCGGCGATGCTGGAGGAGACCGTCCGCGGTCGCGTCGTGGCGCGGGTGGCGCTGCCGGCCGGCACGGTGATCGGCGCCAACGAGGCCTTCCTGGATCTCACCAGCCACGCGCTGGCAGACCTCGAATCGCACGATGTGCTGCGCCTTCACGGCGCGGGCGGCGGCATGTGGCCGGGCTTCGGTGCCCTTGCGCAGGGTGATTCGTACCGGCAACTGCTCGCCGTGGATGCCGCGCGTGGAGATCGCCTCTGGTTCGACGCGATCTTCACGACGGTCGCGCGCGAGGATGGGCAGCCGGTCGAGGCGTTGATGATCGCGACGGACGTCACCGACATCACGCAGCGCCAGCAGGACGCGCAGCGACGCGTCGACGCCATGTCGGCCCGCTGCCTCGTCGCCGAGTTCGATCTCGACGGTCGGCTGGTGCAGGCGAACGAAGCGCTGCTCGTGGCGCTGGGCTACTCGATGGCAGAACTGCGCGGCAGACCGTTCCGGGAGCTGCGCGACAGCGCGGCGGCGGCCGGCGCCCGGGCCGACGCGCATTTCGAAGCTGCCGCCAGCGGTGAGTCCCGCGTGGATCACCGGACGAAGCTCCTCGGACGTGCGCGCGAACTCTGGATCGACGCCCATTTCCAGCCGCTGACCGGCGAGGGCGGCAAGGTGCAGGGCGTGCTGCTGATCGGTGCGGATTCGACGGCCGGGGTCGCGATCGCGGTCGAGCAGGAGAGCCGGCTGAAGGCGATCGACCGCTCGCTCGCGGTCATCGAGTTCGACCTGTCGGGCATCGTCGTCGGCGCGAACGCGCAGTTCCTCGCGCTGATGGGCTACGAGGAGCAGGAGGTCGTCGGTCAGCATCACCGCATGTTCTGCGAGCCCGAGTACGCACGCTCGCCGGCCTACCGCCAGCTCTGGCAGCGCCTCGGGCGCGGCGAGTTCGACAGCGGTGAATACCTGCGCATCGGCAAGGACGGGCACATGCGCTGGCTGCGCGCGACGTACAACGCCGTGCTCGATCCGAACGGCAACCCCGTGAAGGTCGTCAAGTACGCGCTCGACGTGACCGCGGAGAAGGTCCGCGCGGCGGACTTCGAGGGCAAGGTGAACGCGATCCACCGCTCGCAGGCCGTCATCGAGTTCGACCCGCACGGCACGATTCTCTGGGCGAACGACATCTTCCTCGACACCATGGGCTACGCGCTCGACGACATCGTCGGCAGGCACCACCGGATCTTCTGCGACGCCGAGGTCGCGAAGTCGGAGGAATACGCCGAGTCGTGGCGCCAGCTCGGGCGGGGCGAGTACCGGACGGGCGAGTTCCGGCGCGTCACGAAGGACGGCCGCGAGATCTGGCTGAAGGCGAGCTACGACCCGGTGACCGGCCTCGACGGACGCATCGCGAAGGTCGTGAAGTTCGCGCACGACGTCACGCAGCAGAAGTTGCGCAACGCCGAACACGAGAGTCGCGTGAAGGCGATCGACCGGTCGCAGGCCGTGATCGAGTTCGATCTCGAGGGCAAGGTGCTCGGCGCCAACGAGAACTTCCTCGCGCTGATGGGCTACGAGGCCGGCGAGATCGTCGGCAAGCATCACCGGATCTTCTGCGACCCGGCCGCCACGACGACGGAGGCGTACCGCAGCTTCTGGGAGACGCTGGGCCGCGGCGAATACGAGTCCGGCGAGTACGAGCGCATCGCGAAGGGCGGTCGTTCAGTGTTCATCCGCGCGACCTACAACCCGGTGTTCGACCTGCGCGGCCGGGCGGTCAAGATCGTGAAGTTCGCGTCCGACGTGACCGAAACGAAGCTGCGCAATGCGATGCACGAAGGCAAGGTGAACGCGATCGACCGGTCGCAGGCCGTGATCGAGTTCGATCTCGAGGGCCATGTCCTGTCGGCGAACGAGAACTTCCAGCGGGTGATGGGCTACTCGGCACGGGAGCTCGTCGGCGAGCATCACAGCAAGCTCTGCCACGACGAATACGTCGTGACCGAGGAGTACCGCGATCTCTGGCTGCGGTTGCGCAAGGGCGAATTCGTGTCGGACCGGTTCCGTCGGCGCGGCAAGTTCAATCGCGAGGTCTGGCTCCAGGCCACCTACAACTGCATCCTGGACATCCACGGCAATCCGTCGCGTGTCGTGAAGTTCGCGCACGACATCACCGACCAGGTGCTGCTCGAGAACGCGATCCGCGAGAAGACGTCCGCAATGATGGAATCCGTGACCGACCTCGCGCAGTCGATCGCGGTCGTCGCGAACCAGACGCGGTCGGCGTCCGCAGCGTCCCGCGAGACCCGCGAGATCGCGACGGGCGGCGTCGAGGAACTGCGCAGCGTGCTCCAGGCGATCGAGCTGATCGACAAGTCGTCCACGGAGATCGGCGCGATCGTGCGGATCATCGGCGAGATCTCCAACCAGACGAACCTGCTCGCCTTCAACGCGGCCATCGAGGCGGCGCGGGCGGGCGAGCACGGCGTCGGGTTCTCGGTCGTGGCGGGCGAAGTGCGGATGCTCGCCGAGAAGTCGTCTCAGGCGGCCCGCGACATCACGCAGCTCATCGAGCAGACGATCGCGCGGGTGTCGTCGGGCACGCAGGTCACGACCCGCGCGAAGGACGCTTTCGAGGACGTCGTGCGCGGGGTGGGACTGACCGACGGATCGATGTCCGAGATTGCCGCGGCGATGCAGTCGCAGGAAGCGACGGCGCGCGAAGTCAGCGGCCTGATCGACAGCCTGGCGGCCGTCCGGTCGCAGCACCGTTGATCGCCGGCGCGACGGACGTCGAGGGCGGCGCGGCAGCGCAGCGGCACTTCGCGCTGTGTCGCGTGGGTGACGTGCTGCTCGCCGTTCCCGTCGCGGCGGTGCGCGAGGCACTGCCGGTGCCTGCGGCGTTCGCCGTGCTGCCGTGGCGCATCGATGGCCTCGTCGGAGGCGTGAATCGTCGCGGCACGGTGATCCCGGTGATCGACCCCGTGCGTTTCCTCGGGATCGACGCGACGACGCCCGCCCCCGACGCCGTCGTGCTCGTGATCGAGTGCGACGAGCGCGTCCTCGGGCTCCGCGTCGACGTGCTCGTCGGCATGGAGCGTGTCGACGCCGAACTCGTCCACAGCCTCGCGCCGCTCGCACCCGCGACCGGCAGGGCGCCGCTCTGCGTCGAGGCCTACGGTCGGCCGAGCGGTAGCGACGTGGTGAACGTGCTCGACGTCCGTTCCCTGTTCCGCGACACGGGCCTGCCGCTCGCGTCGGAGATCCGTGCGAACAACGCGCATGCCCGCAGTGTCGTCGCCGGGCGCGGGCGGCCCTGTCTCACGTTCCAGTGCGGCGAACTGCGCTTCGCGATCGACGCGATGCTCGTCCATTCCGTGATCACGGAACCGGCACTCCAGCCATGCCGGATGCCGACCGCGGTGTGGCGCCACGATGTCGAGCATCGCGGCGTCCGGCTGGCCGTCCTCGATCTCGTGCGCCTCGCGGGCCTGGACGCCGCGCGCACGGCGCAGGCGCCGCAGGTGCTCGTGCTCCGGTTGCCGTCGGGGCTCGTCGGACTCCTGGCGGATCGCATCGTGGACATCGTCCGGATCGACACCGTCGACGTGCGTCCGATCCCTGCGCTCGTCGTGCCGCGCATCGAACTGTTCAGCGGCGTCGTCGAGCAGGACGACGGCACGCGGACGCTGCTCATGGATTCCGCCGGACTCGCGATGGACCCCGGTGTAGCGGGAATGTCGCGGCTCAATATCGCGACGACCCCGGCCGGGGCCGCGTCCGGACCGGACCGCGGGTCCGCGCAGGCCACGGAGACGTACCTGCGCTATTCGGTCGGCACCGACGTCGTCACGCCGTTCGGGCAGATCGCCGAGATCCTGCCGCTGCCGGCCGTGGTCGTGCCGGTCCATGCAGGCTTGCAGGGGGTCACCGGCATGTTCACGCATCGCGGCCGGGCGATCCCGTTGATCGCCCTCGACGCGCGCCTCGGACAGCCAGCGCCGGCGCCGGGAGAAGGCTGCACGCTCGTCGTCGAATGCGGCGATCGCGGCTACGGTTTCATCGTCCACGGACTTCGCGCCATCGAGCGCGGCCGGGAGGCGGTGGACGATGGTGACGCCGATGTCCGGTTGCGCGACGAGCAGGGGCGCATGGTCATCGTCGATCCGGGGCCGAGGCAGCGGTTCTACCGCGGCCTCGATCTGTGCCGGATCGCGCAAGAGGTCGAACGCGAGGTCGGGCCCGCGGCAGGCCGGCTGCCCGTCGACGACGATGCACCGCCGATCGATCTGACCGAGGCGGCGTAGCCACGGCCGATCCGGCTCGTCGCACACCGGAGTGCGCGCGGCGAAGCCCGAAGCATCACCGGTCGACGCGACGCGTCGGCACCGTTCAACGCCATTCGCGATGCATCGTCGTCGCGATTTCCGGCCCCTCTCCAACCGTCTCTACAACCGTGTTTCCGCTCGCGCGTGAGAGGTCTGCACGATTCGTGCAGAACGTCGTGACTCGGCCTGGTTGCCATGCTATGGTCCGCGTCGCGGCATGGCTGACCAGTCCCCTCGCCGCATTCCTCAGCAGTCCAATTGCCCCTGACCTCCCCGACTGGCATCGCGCGGCTCTCCGCCCGCGAACAGGAGGCTGCGGCACATCTCCCATCGGAGTCTCATGTCATTTGCTTCACTCGGGCTCGCCGAGCCCATCGTCCGCGCCGTCACCGAGCACGGCTACACCGAACCCACACCCATCCAGACCCAGGCGATCCCCGCCGTGCTGTCTGGTGGTGACCTCCTCGCCGGCGCCCAGACCGGCACCGGCAAGACGGCCGGCTTCACGCTGCCGATCCTGCACCGCCTCTCCGCCACGCCCGCACCGCAGGCCGCCAACGGCCGCTCGCCGGTCCGTGCGCTCATCCTGACCCCGACGCGTGAGCTCGCCGCCCAGGTCGAAGAAAGCGTCCGCACGTACGGCGCCCACGTCCCGCTCACCTCGATGGTGATCTTCGGCGGCGTCGGCATGCAGCCCCAGGTCGATCGACTCAGGCAGCGCATCGACATCCTCGTCGCGACGCCGGGACGTCTGCTCGATCACGTCCAGCAGAAGACGCTCGACCTGTCGGCCGTCGAGATCCTCGTGCTCGACGAAGCCGATCGCATGCTCGACATGGGCTTCATCCGCGACATCAAGCGCGTGCTCGCGCTGCTCCCGAAGAAGCGCCAGAACCTGCTGTTCTCCGCGACCTTCTCGGACGAGATCCGCACGCTCGCGCACGAACTGCTCGACAACCCCGCGACCATCGAGGTGGCCCGCCGCAACGCGCCCACCGAACTGGTCGACCAGAAGGTGATCGCCGTGGAGAAGGGGGCCAAGCGCGCCCTGCTGTCGCACGTGATCCGCACGCGCAAGTGGTTCCAGGTGCTCGTGTTCACCCGGACCAAGCACGGCGCCAACCGCCTCGCCGACCAGCTCTCGAAGGACGGCATTCCGTCGCTCGCGATCCACGGCAACAAGAGCCAGAGTGCCCGCACCCGTGCGCTCGCCGAATTCAAGTCCGGGACGCTGCAGGTCCTCGTCGCGACCGACATCGCGGCGCGTGGTCTCGACATCGTCGAACTGCCGCACGTCGTGAACTACGAACTGCCGAACGTCCCGGAAGACTACGTGCACCGCATCGGCCGCACGGGCCGCGCCGGCATGTCCGGCGAGGCCGTCGCACTCGTCTCGTCGGAGGAGAAGTCGCTGCTCACGGACATCGAGCGCCTCATCAAGCGCACGCTGCCGCGCGAGACCATCGAAGGATTCGACATGGCTGCCGCGCTCGCCGCGAGCCGCACGCCCGAAGCCCGCGCCGCCGAGGAACGTCCGCCGCTGCAACGCCGCGGCGCGCCGCGTGGCGAGGGTCAGCGCAGCGGTGGTGGCCAGCGCACCGGTGCCCAGCCCCGCGGCGAGGCACAACCGCGCGGTGACGGTCAGCCGCGTCGTGCCGCGCAACCGCGCCCCGATGCCCAACCCCGTGGCGACGCGCAGCCCCGCAAGGACGCCCAGCCCCGCAGCGATGCCCAGCCGCGTGGCGATCGTCAGCCGCGTGGTGACGCGCAACCCCGCGGTGACGGTCAGCCGCGAGGCAATCGTCCGCCGCGTGGCGATGCCCAGCCCCGCGGCGACGCCCAGCCGCGCCGCACCCAGCAGCGCGGTGACGCGCAGCCGCGTGATCCGAACGCCCAGCCGCGCCGCGTGCAGGGCGAAGCGAACGGCAACGGTCCGGCACGTCGCGGTCGCATCGACGCGCCGCGCAAGGCCCTGCCGCGCGACGAGAACGGCGAGGTCAACGGCAACGTGATGCCGAAGCCGCGTCACGCCGACGTCGACATCGACGAGGCCATCAACGGCAACGTGATGCCGCCGCAACGCCACGTCGATGTCGACATCGACGAGGTGATCAACGGCAACGTGGCGCCGCGTCATGCGCAGGCCGACCGCGACGGCAACAGCCAGTCGCGTGGCGGCTCGCAGCAGCCGGGACAGCAGCCCCGCAGCCGCAACGGCCAGCCGGGCCAGCCCGGCCGGAACCCGCGCGGCGGCGACCAGCCGCGTCGCAACGCCAACGCGCGTCCGGAACAGGCGCGCCAGGGTGGCCAGAAGGCGGCCGCGCCCGCCGAACCCCGCGATCCGCAGGCGGCCCAGGAAAAGCCCCGCAGCGGCATCAAGGGTGCGATCGCCTCGGCCATCGGGGTGTTCCGCAAGTTCGGCTGATCGATCGAGGTCTGCCCGCGCCGGTGCCATCGCGCGGGCAGGCGGCACTGCCGTGGTGCCGTGAAGACGTCGATTTGATACATCGCAAGTAAACCGGGTTCGCGTCACGCGCGGCCCGGTTTTTTTTCGTACTCTCGACGCAGGCCTGTTCACACCGATCGACGGTGTGCGCAGGCCGTTGCATGTAAGTGCTTCGCATCCCTCCTGGAGTCCCGTGGCAACGATCGTCGGAGCGCTGTTCCTGCGTGCTGCACCGTCCGCCGGTGATGTTCACCCGGACGACGACGCGCGTGCATCCGCCGGCGAGCGGCACGCGGGCACCCGCACGCGTCGTGCAGGGTTGTCCGCAGGCGGCGGCGATGCGGTGCGTCCGGGCAGCGGCGCCGACACGCACTGGTTGCCGGTGCTGCACCGGTTCGTCCGCCTCCTCGCCGGACTGCTGGTCGTGCTGCTGCTGCCGCTGGCGGCACAGGCGAAGACGTTGCGCGTCGTGAGTGACGACAACTATCCGCCCTACCTCTTCCTGAATCCCGATCGTGTCGCCGAGGGCTATCTCGTCGACCTCTGGAAGCTCTGGGAGCAGAAGACCGGGATCCCCGTCGAACTGGCCGCGATCCGCTGGGCCGACGCGCAGCAGCGCGTGCTCACCGGCGACGCCGACGTGATCGACATGATCTACCGCACGCCCGTCCGCGAACCGAAGTACGACTTCTCCGGGCCCTACGCCGATCTGCCCGTCGCGATCTACTCGTCCAGGTCGATCACCGGGCTGCACGACGTGGGCTCACTCAAGGGATTCAAGGTCGGCGTGCAGGAAGGTGACGCCTGCATCGAGACGCTCGAGAAGGGCGGCGTCACGGCGATGGCCCGCTATCCCAACTACGAGGCACTGATCCGGGCGGCCATGGCGGGCGACGTCAAGATCTTCTGCCTCGACGAGTACCCCGCGAACTACTACCTCTACCGGCTCGATCCGGAGCGGCAGTTCCGCCGGGCATTCGTGCTCTACCAGGGGCAGTTCCACAGGGCCGTGCGCAAGGGCGACACGGAGACGCTCGCCACCGTCGAGCGCGGCATGGCGCTCGTCACGGACGCCGAGCGTGCAGCCCTGCGCGACAAGTGGTTCGGGTCACTGGCGCAGACCGAGCCTGCACCCTGGGTGCGATACGCCGGATACGTCCTGCTCGTCGCGGCTGGCGTGCTGCTGATCCTGCTGACGTGGCTGCAGTCGATGCGCGCGGCGGTCAGGCGCAAGACGGCGGCGCTCGCCGAGGAGCGCGCGCGGTTCGAGACGCTCTTCCAGACGCTGCCGGATGCCGTCTGGCTGAAGGACCCCTCCGGCGTGATGCTCGCCTGCAACGCTGCCTTCGAGCGGCTGCTCGGGCGCCCGCAGTCCGAACTCGTCGGCCGGACCGACGTGCAGCTCATGGGCGAGGCGATGGCCGTCGGATTCCGCGAGAGCGACGAACGGGCGATGGCCGTCGACGCGCCGTTGCACGAGGAGGAATGGCTCGACTTTCCGTCGATCGGCAGTCCGCGCCTGTTCCGGACGACCAA
>CAUJJX010000323.1 GCA_963205165.1 Pseudomonadota bacterium
CTCCCGAATGCCGCCAGCGCGATCTCGATGCCGCCCGCGATGAGCATCACGAGAACGAGCAGGAGGATGGCGTACTCGACCATCGCCTGACCGCCGGCGCGGCGCCGGCCGGCGCGGTGTTTCATGCGACGAGTCGACGCAGTTGCCAGAGCGCCACGGCACCCGCGCCCGCCGACAGCGCGACGCCGTAGGGCATGCGTACCGCGCCCGCGCTGCGGAGATCCCAGCCCATGTCGCGGAAGCCGGACGCGTACGCCGTGCGTGCCATCAGTTTCAGATTGGCGAACAGCTGTCCGAGGCCGCCGTGCTTCCACGAAAGCGCGAGTGCCCAGACGCCGCCGACCATCGCGCCGAAGACCAGCGTGAGCACGGCGCCCAGCGGACCTAGCAGGAAACCGAAGGTCATGAGGAGCTTCACGTCGCCGGCGCCGAGCTGTTTCGCGGCGTAACCGGGGACGAGGAACACGGCGCCGAGCAGCATGCCGAAGAGGCCGTAGCCGATGCCCTTCGCGGCGATGATCCAGTCGCTGCCCACACCGAGCGCGACGAACACGGCGACCGCGAGGGCGAGGGCGATGGCGAGCAGGACGTTGGGAATGCGGCGTTCGCGGAGGTCGTGGCGCGAGACGAGTACGCCGAGGCAGAGCGTGATGCCGAGCAGTGTCGCGGCGGCAGTGTCGTGATTCATGGGGCGTGGCTGGCGCGGTGCGCCGGGTCTCCGGGGCGGGGCCGGTGCGGTCCGGACCTCTCGAATCGATTGCATCACGCGGGCGCACGGAGCGTCCCGGGAAAGAGTCCTTGCGCGGACGGTGAATGCGTCAGTGCTTGTCGGCGTGTCGATCCGTGGCAGGCGAGAAATCCGGTGCCGCAATGAGAAACGCCCCGACCGGGGGCCGGGGCGTTTCGTGCCTGCAACCGCGCTGTCGTTACTGCACGTCCCAGCCCGTCGTACCGCCGCCGGTCGACGCATAGACCGAGCTGCTTCCGAGCGTGTTGTTCATCGCGGGCGGCGCACCTTCCATGGTGAGTTGGCCGTTCTGGACACCCAGATCCACGAGACCATCGCTGTTGACACGGACCTGCTGGGTTTCACCCTGCTCGCCACCTTCCCCACCCGGCAGGTGGTTCGCCATCCACGCGTACAGGTCACCGGTCTTGTCACCCAGTTGCACCACGGCGATGTAGGACACCGCAGCCACGGCGCCCAGCGTGACGCCGTATTCCACCATGCTCTGGCCTTGTTCGTCCTTCAGGAATTTCATCAGGTTCATTGCGAGTCACTCCGGGTTTCTTCGACTCCCCGTCAGGTCTGCAGCGCGCCGACGGTCGGGGAGTTCCCGTCGGTGCAGGCACGGTCTGTCGACCGTACCTCCTCCCTCGGGGAAAACCTGATGGTTCCGACGCACGGCCGGTGGTCCCGGCACTCGCCCCAAATGCGTGAAGCCATTCTGTTCGGCGCCCCGTGCGCTGGCCATGGATCGAATTCCGGAGTTGATCGTGACGAAGTCATCTGCATCGGGGCGGCTGTCACGAGCGCCGCGACGTGCCCCGCGCGCTCACAGCTCGCCGCCGTTTCCGCCTAAACTCGACCCGCCCACAACACGACGAGGGGAAAGAGCCATGACGACCGTTGCCATGCTGCTGGAGAAGAAGAACGCCGGGGTCCTGTCGGTCACGCCGGATTCGTCCGTGTACGACGCGCTGAAGCTCATGGCGGAGAAGGGCGTCGGTGCCGTCGTCGTGCTCGACGGCGAACGGCTCGCCGGGATCCTGTCGGAGCGCGACTACGCGCGGAAGGTCGTGCTGCTCGGCAAGGCCTCGAAGGACACCCCGGTCCGCGACATCATGACCTCCAAGGTCGTCTGCATCCGGCCGACCAACACCGTCGACGAATGCATGGCGCTCATGACCGACAAGCGCATCCGCCATCTTCCGGTCCTCACCGAGAAGCACGTGGTCGGCGTGATCTCCATCGGTGACGTCGTCAAGGAAACCATCGCCGAGCAGCGCTTCATCATCGCGCAGCTCGAGCACTACATCATGAGCTGACGTCACACCGGTCCACCTGCCGGTCGTCGCGATGTGATCTGGGTCACGGCCGCGCGGGCGCAGCGTCTCTAACATGCGCGCATTCCACCGGAGGGCGCGCCATGAGCAAGTCGTACGTCGAGATCACCGATTCCATCAACCGCGGCATCGCCGAGCTGCGCAAGGCCGCGCCCGATGCGCTGTCCGGCTTCACCGCCATGGCGCGCGGCGCGATGAAGGCCGGGGCGCTCTCCGAACGGCACAAGGAACTCATCGCACTCGCGATCGGCGTGGCCGGCCGCTGCGACGGCTGCATCGGTTTTCATGCGAAGGCACTCGTGCGGCTGGGGGCCACCCGCGAAGAGGTGATGGAGACCCTCGCCGTCGCCGTCTACATGGGCGGCGGGCCGTCGCTGATGCATGCCGCCGAGGCCGTGCAGGCCTTCGACGAGTTCACTGCCCGCGCGGCGCCTTAAGGGGCTGTAACGCTGCGGATATCTGGCATCCGCAGCGTTGGCCGGCCCCAGCCGGGGCTTGACGGCATCGAACGTCCGGTTCAGGTTCCAGCGTCCGGACCGTCGGGTCCGCTGCGATCGACTGGAGGAATACAGATGACAAACGCTGGAAGAAGCCTGCTGAAGGGCGTGGCCATGTTCGCCACCGTCGCCGTCCTCGGCGCCTGCGCGACGATGAACGTCGGGCGCGATTTCAACTACGGCGATTTCGTCAGCCGCGCGAAGCAGGGCGAGACGACGCGCGAGCAGGTTCGTGAATGGCTCGGTGCACCCGCCGGCACGGGCATGGTGCTCGAGGCCGACGGCGCGAAGAACGACCAGTGGACCTACTACTCGGGCTCCGGCAAGTTGCCGAGCGGCGCCGAGACGAGGTTCAAGCTCCTGCAGATCAAGTTCAGCACGGCGGGCAAGCTGTTGTCGTATACGTGGTCCGGAGACATCGGCGCGCCGTCCGCACCGGTGGAAGCGAAGGAAACGAAGTGATGCCGTGACCGGTCCGCACCTGCGGACCGAAGCATTTCATCGAACGCCCCGCGGGCAGGTCTGCGGGGCGTTCGCGTTTGCGGCGTCCGCGCGGCGATGCCATCGACCCGGCGCGTCCGGTCGGCCGCCGGTGGCACCGGCGCGGCGGACGCTACGCGGGCAGATCCGTCGCGAGGAACCGGCTCCGGAACTCCGTCTCGGACAACGCCGGTGCGCGCAGCCAGCCCTGGAACGCATCGCAGCCGAGATCGCGCAGGGAATCGAGCTGCGACTGCTGCTCGACGCCCTCGGCGATCGTGTAGAGCCCGAGCGACTGCCCCATCGCGAGGATCGCCTTCACCACCGACGCGGCGTCGTCGCTCGTGTGCAGGTCGGCGATGAAGCTGCGGTCGAGCTTCAGCACGTGCACCGGGAGTCGCCGCAGCGACGCGAGCGACGAGTAGCCGGTCCCGAAGTCGTCGATGGCGACGCGCACGCCGAGCGCGCCCAGCGGATCGAGGGAGTGCAGGGCGTGCTGCACGTCGTCCATCAGCACGGATTCCGTGATCTCGATCTCGAGCTGCTCCGGCGCGAGGCCGAATTCGTCGAGCGCACCGCGGACCGTTTCGAGGATGCCGGCCCGGAACTGCGCGGCCGAGACGTTCACGGCGATGCGCGGCAGCGTGAAACCGTCGGCGGCCCAGGCTGCCAGCTGGAGACATGCCTCGCGGATGACCCAGCACCCGATCGGGACGATCAGGCCGGTTTCTTCCGCGACCGGGATGAAGCGGGCCGGCGGGATGTCGCCGCGGACCGGATGCGTCCAGCGCAGCAGGGCCTCGGCACCGATCAGCCGGCCGTCGGTGACGTCGAACTGCGGCTGGTAGTGGAGCACGAACTCGCGCCGTTCGAGCGCGACCCGGAGATCGCGTTCGAGCGTCAGGCGTTCGACGGCCCACGCGTTCATCCCGGGGAGGTAGAAGCGGTAGCAGTTGCCGCCGGCTGCCTTCGCCGAATGCATCGCGACGTCGGCGTGTTTCATCAGTTCGTCGGGGTCGCGACCGTCGTCGGGGAACACGCTGATGCCGATGCTGCACGACACGTTGAACACGTGGCCGGCCGTCCAGACGGGTTCGGCGATCTCGCGCAGCAGTTTCTCGGCGATGTGCGCGGCATCCTCGGCGACGCGCAGGCCGGAGCACGCCACGGCGAACTCGTCGTCGCCGATCCGGGCGACGAGATCGCGTCCGGCGAGCACGGTGTGCAGGCGTCCGCCGAGCCCGATGATCAGGTTGTCGCCGGCGTCGTGACCGAGCGATTCGTTGACGAGCTTGAAGCGGTCGATGTCGATGAACAGGAAGGCGAGCTTCTCGCCGTGGCGGCGGCTGTCGTCGAGTTCCTTGAGGAGCAGTTCCTTGAGGGCGCGACGGTTGGGCAGGCCGGTCAGCTCGTCGCGGGTCGCGATGTTCTCGGCGCGTGCCTCGGCGCGGCGTGCCTCCGTGACGTTGATCAGCAGGAAGCGCAGGCGCCTACCCGCGCCGCCGTTGGTGATGCGCTGCACGCGGCCGCGCAGCCAGACGGGTTCGCCCTGCGCGCTCATCATCCGCAGCTCGATGGCGCGCTCGACGCCGTCCTCGGCGCATCCGAGGATGAGGTTCATCGCGCCGCCGCGATCGTCCTCGTGGATCGTCTGGTGCCAGAAGCCGGGCTGGTCGCGCCACCACGGCAGTCGGTAGCCGAGCAGGCGTTCGGCGCCGCGCGAGATGTAGTCGATCTCGAGCCCCGGCAGCGTGATCTCGAGCGCGAGGCCGTCGATGGCATCGATCAGGGCTTCGTGAAATCCGACGGTGCGGCGCAGGTCGCTCTCGGCGCGGGTGCGTGCGCGCGCCTCGCGCTCCATCGCGATGAACTGCCGGCGCAGCTCGAGCCGCGCGACGACCTGGTTCGCCAGGATCTCGAGCATCTGCGAGAGCAGCGGCGACAGCGTGCGCGGCACGTGGTCGATCACGCAGAGCGTGCCGAGCGCGTGGCCGTCGCTGTCGATCAGCGGTGCGCCTGCGTAGAAGCGGATCTTCGGCTCCGCGACGACGAGCGGGTTGTCGCGGAAGCGATCGTCGGCGAGGGCGTCCCCGACGACCATCACCTGGTCGGACCGGATGGCGTGGTCGCAGAACGAGATGTTGCGCGGCGTGGATTCGACGTCGAGTCCGACGCGGGCCTTGAACCACTGGCGGTCGGCGTCGA
>CAUJJX010000324.1 GCA_963205165.1 Pseudomonadota bacterium
GCGCGGCCGACCATCATCGCGACCTCGGCCGTCACGCGCTGCACGACGGCCGCTTCCTGGCTGGCGGCGACGTCGGCGCCGGCGCGTGCGCCATCGGCCAGCGCCCGCCGGCCTTCCCCGGGCAGCGGCACGATCACGTAGAGCCCCGCGATCTTGTCCTGCGAGCTTCGATCGGTCGCGAGCCGCACGCCGATCGCCGGATCGGGCAGGCGCTCCGCGGCGGCGCGCGTCGACAGCAGACGGCCGCGCGTGGCCATCGCACGCGCCACCCGGATCTCGTCGTTGTGCACGCGAACGCGGTCGATGAACCAGTCGAGGTCGTGCTCCAGCGCGCGCGGATCGCCGGGCAGCGCACGCAGCGGGACCTTCACGGCCGGGAAGGTCCGGGAGAGCGCCGCGCGGGCGCCTTCCTCGCGGCCGCGGAAGTTCTCGGTCACGGCCTCGGCCTGGGCGACGGCGGCCTCCGCGAGATTGACCTCGACGCGCGGCGCGTCGCCGACCTTCGCGCGACGCGTGACGACGGACTGCTGTTCGCGCAGCGCGCCCACCTGCTGCTCCCACAGCGCGAGCTGCATGTTTTCGCGCGCCCAGCCGAACCAGAGTTCGAGCAGGTAGCGCGCGCCGCCGCACCACGCGCTGTACGCCGTGCGCCGCGCCAGCTCGATGTTCTGCGTGCCGATCGCGCGATCGGCCGTCGCCTTGCCGGGCAGCCGCAGCGGACGCTCTAGGCCGATCTCCCATTCCGGATAGCGACCGCCGGGCAGGCTGTGCGAAGCGATCCCGCCGCGCACGGCGTATTCGTAGGGTCCGACGTTCAGGCGACGCGCTCCGGCCTCGTCGATGCGGATGGCCTCGCGCGCCGCGCGCACTGGCGGGTACTCGGCGAGCGCCTTCTCGACCATCGGCAGCGGCGGCAGGTCGAGCGGACCCGCCGGGGTCTGGGCGAATGCCGATGTCGCGACGAGCGACGCGATGGCGAGCGTGATGCGACGCAGGGATTCCGGACGCGTCTTCATCGCGCTTCCTCCTCGAACAGTTCGGCCGCGCGGGTCGGCGGCAGGTCGCCGAAACGGCGATAGAGCAGCGGCAGGATCAGGAGCGTGAGCGCCGTGGACGTCACGAGCCCGCCGATCACGACGATCGCGAGCGGACGCTGGATCTCCGAGCCCGGCCCTGTCGCGAAGAGCAGCGGCACGAGACCGAAGGCCGCGATGCTCGCGGTCATCAGCACGGGACGCAGCCGGCGGCGGCAGCCGTCGATCACGACCTGCTCGACGGGGAGCCCGGCCGCGCGGAGCTGGTTGAACGTGCTCATCAGCACGACGCCGTTCAGCACGGCGATGCCGAGCAGCGCGATGAATCCGACGGATGCCGGCACCGAGAGGTACTCGCCCGAGATCCACAGCGCGACGATGCCGCCCACCATCGCGAACGGGATGTTCGAAAAGATGAGCACGGCCTGGCGGACGGAGCCGAAGGTCGCGAAGAGCAGCATGAAGATGAGCCCGAGCGCGATCGGCACGACGACGGCGAGACGCGCCGCGGCGCGCTGCTGGTTCTCGATCTGGCCGCCCCACGTGATCGAGTAACCCTCGGGCAGTTTCACCTGCTCGCCGACGACGCGCTTCGCGTCCTCCACGAAGCCGACGAGGTCCCGGCCGAGGACGCTCGACTGCACGACGGCGTAGCGCATCGCGTTCTCGCGGTCGACCTTCACGGGCCCGTCGATGCGCGCGATCTTCGCGACGGCCGACAGCGGCACGGCGACACCATCCGGCATGATCACGTTCTGCTGCTGGAAGAGCGAAGCCGAGGCGCGGAGGTCGGACTGTCCGCGGATGATCAGCGGCGTGCGGCGGGTCTCCTCGATGATCGTCCCGACGCGGCGCCCTTCGAGCTGGGTCCGGAGGTCGTTCTCGATCTCGTCGACCGTGAGCTTCTGGTGGCCCGTCGCGAAGCGGTTCAGCTCGACCTTCAGGTACTGCACGCCTTCGTTCGTGATCGTGAAGACGTCGCGGTTCCCGGGGATGCCCTTCAGCACGTGCTCGATCTCCCGCGCGAGGCGGTTGAGCACCGGGATCTCGGTGCCGAAGATCTTCACGGCGAGATCGCCGCGCACGCCGGTCAGCATCTCGGACACGCGCATCTCGATCGGCTGCGTGAACGTGTATTCCACGCCCGGGAATTCGCCCATCACCTTGCGCAGCGATTCGACGATCGCGTTCTTGTCGGACGTCCGCCATTGCTCGCGCGGCTTCAGCACCATGAACACGTCGGTCTGGTTGAGGCCCATCGGATCGAGGCCCAGCTCGTCGGCACCGGTGCGCGCGACGATGCCCTTTACCTCGGGCACATCGCGCAGGATCGCCTTCTGCACGCGCAGGTTGATGTCGGTGCTCGCGTCCATGCCGATCGACGGCAGCGACTCGAGCTGCATGATGATGTCGCCCTCGTCCATCGTTGGCATGAAGGTCTTGCCCGTGCCGAGGTACGCGCCGATCGCGCCGACCAGCATCGCGACCGACACCGCGGCGACGATGCGGCCGTGCGCGAGCGCGCGCTGCAGCAGTGGCGTGTAGATCGCGAGTGCCTTGCGCACGAGCCACGGATCACCGTGTCCGCCGGCGCGGATCAGGAATGACGACAGCACCGGGATCACCGTGAGCGACAGCACGAGCGAGCCCGACAGCGCGAAGATGATCGAGTACGCGACCGGCTTGAACATCTTGCCCTCGAGCCCTTCGAGCGTGAGCAGCGGCAGGAACACGATCACGATGATCGCGATGCCCGACGACACGGGCACCGTGACTTCCTTCACGGCACGGTAGATCACCTTCAGCCGCGACTCGCCGGGTTCGTGCGCGAGATGGCTCACGATGTTCTCGACGACGACGACCGACGCGTCGACCAGCATGCCGATCGCGATGGCGAGGCCGCCGAGGCTCATGAGGTTCGCGCTCATGCCGAACTGGTCCATCAGGATGAACGTGACGAGTGCCGCGAGCGGCAGCGTCGCCGCGACGACGATCGCGGCGCGCAGGTCGCCGAGGAACAGCACCAGCAGGATCACGACGAGCACGATCGCCTCGATCAGCGCGCGCGACACCGTGCCGACGGCGCGCTCGACGAGCTGGCCGCGGTCGTAGAAGACCTCGGTCTTCACACCGGGCGGCAGCTGCGGCGCGAGTTCCGCGAGCCGGGCACGCACGCCGGCGACGATGTCGCGCGCGTTCGCACCGCGCAGGCTGAGCACGAGTCCCTGCACGGTCTCGCCCTCGGCGTTGCGCGTGACCATGCCGTACCGCGTGACGCTGCCGATCCGGACGTCCGCGACCTCGCCGATTCGCACCGGGATCTCGTCGCGTTCGCCGACGACGATCGCCCGCACGTCGTCGAGCGTGCGGATGCTGCCCTCCGCACGGACGAGCAGCGATTCCTCGCCGTCGGCGAGTCGGCCGGCGCCGTCGTTGCGGTTGCCGGACGCGAGCGCGCGTTCCAGTTCGGCGATCTGCATGCCGCGTGCGGCCAGTGCCGCCGTGTTCGGGATCACCTCGAACGCGCGGACGAGTCCGCCGAGCGCGTTCACGTCGGCGACGCCGGGCACGGTGCGCAGGCGCGGACGGATGGTCCAGTCGAGCAGCGTGCGGCGCTCGGCGAGCGACAGATTGCCGCCTTCGATGGTGAACATGAACATCTCGCCCTGCGGGGTCGTGATCGGCGCGAGTCCGCCGCTCGTGCCGGGGGGCAGGTCGGGCAGCACGCCGTTCAGGCGTTCCGTGACCTGCTGGCGGGCCCAGTAGATGTCGGTGCCGTCCTCGAAGTCGATGACGCGGCTCGCGATCGCGTACTTGGCGATCGAGCGGACCACCCGCTGCTTCGGGATGCCGGGCATCTCGACCTCGATCGGGGCGACGATGCGCGTCTCCACCTCCTCGGGGGTCATGCCCGGCGCTTTCACGATGATCTCGACCTGCGTGCTGGAGACGTCGGGGAACGCGTCGATCGGCAGGCCGGAGAGCGCCTGCACGCCGGCGATCACCAGCAGCAGCGTGAGTGCCGACACCAGCAGGCGCTGGGTCAGCGAGAGGGCGACGAGGCGGGCCAGCATCGTCAGCGTCCGATGCCGATGAACTGGGCCTTCAATGACGAGATTCCGCCGAGCGCGATGCCGGTCACGCCGTCGAGATCACCCGTCACGACGCTCGTCGTCGGGCCTTCCTGGATCGGCGTCACCGGGACGGCGCGGAAGCCCTTCGTGGTGCGCGCGAGGACGAGCACCTTGCCTTCGAGCCGCAGCAGCGCGGCGTTCGGCACGCGCCACTGATGCACGGCGCCGTCGGCGACGCTGACGGCCGCCTCGACGTACTGGCCGGGCCGCAGCCGCGACGCGTTCGTGGAGATGAGCGCGCGGAGCATCACGGTCTGCGACGACGGCGTGACGCTGTGTCCTACGGAGATGATCCGGCCGGCCGCCTCGACGGACGGCACGCGCACCGGGGCGCCTTCGCGGACGCCGGCCGCGCGGGCGAGCGGCACCTGCACCTCGAGCCACAGCGGATCGAGCTGCGCCACCTTGTAGATCGGCGTGTACGCCTCGAGCCGCTGGCCGGCCTGCGCCATCTGCGCGATCACGACGCCGTCGACGGGCGCGACGATCGACACCGTGCTCGAGATGGTCGAGCCCGACTGCGTCGCGGCGATCGCCTTGTCGGACATTCCGGCGAGCTTCAGCGCGTGGCGCCGTTCGGCGAGGAGTGCGGCGGCCTCGACGTGGCTCGCCTTCGTCGACAGCAGCCGGCTCTCGGCGATGAGGCCTTCGGCGGCGAGCTTCTGGTCGCGATCGAGGTTGGCGCGGGCGAGTTCGCGCTGCGTCGTCGCCTGCAGGTAGGCGCGCTGCGCTTCGGCGAGCGCTGAACTCTGCATCCGCGCGAGAAGCTGGCCGCGCTTCACCGTCTCGTTCACGGCGACGAGGACGGTGTCGACGAGCCCCGCGAGCGGCGTGCTGACGACATGGAGCTGGCTGTTCGGGACCATCACCTCGGCGGCGAGTCCGAGGATCTCGCGCTTTGCCTGCGGTTCGGGGACGACGATGGTGACGCCGAGCGCCTTCTGCTGGGCCGCGGTGACGGTGATCTCCTGCGCGAGGGTGGCCGTGCAGGCGAGCAGCAGGAGACAGGGAAGCCACGCGCGACGGGCGCGGCGATTGGGGCGGTGCGGCATGCGGATCTCCACGGACCGGACGCGCGCAGGGTGCGCGTCGGTCGAACGACCGGATCGACTCCCGGCCGGCAGGGCAGGGAGGCGGGACAGCAGGGGATCAGGCGGTGGCGGGCGGACCCTGGGACGGTGGACGCAGGACGCGCGCTGCGTCGACCGGCCGGTCGGTGGAGGCATCCCCGCGGGGCACGTCGACGGACGGCGGCGGGGCGAATTCGCGCGGACGCACGAGCGCGACGGGGAGGCGGGCCGCGAGACGTTCCTCGCGGCGCAATTCGGGCGGAGCGGTGATCGCGGCGGCGTCGTCGGCATCGCCGCAGACCATCTCGACGCCGGTGTGGGCGTGGCCGGCGTGGACGAGCGCGAGCGGCAGGTGGATGCCGGTCTCGGTCTTGCCCGTGGCGGCCGACACGTGCGTGTGGAGCAGCGGCGCGAAGACCTGGAGCAGGGCCAGCAGCGCGAACACCGACACGACGCACGCGCGTCGCCATCCGGACGGTTGGTCCGGGTGGCGGGCGAGGGTGGAAGCGGTGTTCACGGGGTCGATTTTGCGGCGGATTCGTGACGGTGGATAGCGGCCGCCGCGATCGTTGCACGCCGTGGCGGCGGGTTGCGTGCGCTGGCGCACGCAACGGGAACGCGCCCGCTGTAAAGAAGTCGTCCCGCGGGTCGATGGGAACCCGTTCGCGCGGGGCCGCGATTCGGACACGCCGGCAGTCCGACCCCGCAGGTCGTGCCTTTCGCGACCGGTCACGGCGCGCCGGACGCGCATCGTCTTTCCGAAGTTCCATCGAAGGATTCGCCGCATGAGAGTACTGAACACCGTCACGGTGCCCGGATCGATGGCGCCGCTCTTCGAGCAGGCGCAGGCGCTCGTGCAGTCGTACTTCGGCGACCGCCGGTTCGCGCCGGAGCGGGGCAGCATCACGATCGGTGACGAGCGCTACATCCTCGTGCGGGCGGAGTCGCTGTCGGTCGGCTTCTTCGGATTCATGCGATCCGCGTATCCGGCGCTCGACGACGAGGACCAGTTCTCCGTTGCCGGCACCATCCTGTACGACCTGGCGCACGGCATGGGGATGGCCGATGCGGAGGTGTTTTCCCGGAAGATGGGCGTCGACGATCCGATCGCGCGGCTCTCGTGCGGGCCGGTCCACTTCGCCCACGCGGGCTGGGCCTTCGTCGAGATCTCCGCCGAGAGCAGCCCGTCGATGGACGACGAGTTCTATCTCGTCTACGACCATCCGTACTCCTTCGAGGCCGCGTCGTGGCTGGAGCGCCGGGACCGCGCGCCGGGCAAGGTCTGCTTCATGGGCGCGGGCTATTCCGCCGGCTGGTGCCAGGTGAGCTTCGGCGTGCCGCTCGTGGCGCGCGAGATCCTGTGCCGGGCGCACGGCGACCCCGCCTGCCGGTTCGTGATGGCGCCGCCGCACCGGATCGACGAACGCATCGCCGCGTATCGCGCCGCGCATCCCGACCTGTTCGCAGACCGACATGCCTAACGCGGTCTACGAGAGCGTGGTGTCCCGGCTCGCGAGCCAGGCGCCGCTGCTCGCGAAGGGCCTCGTCAACGCGGCGCTCGCGCGGCGGGGGTGGAGCGCCGAGACCGTCACGCCCTTCCAGTTCCGGGAACTGCTCGACATCGACATCCTGCCGCGCATCGCGCGCGTCACGCACGGACACGCCAATTTCGCGGGGCTCGGCATCGGACGCATCGAGACCGACGCCGCCGGCGGCGTCGTCCGGGTCGACCCGGTCCTGCGGACACTGCTGAACGGCATCGACCTCGCGTCGGACGCGGCGCTCGCCGAGCGGTTGCGTTCGACGGACGTCCTGCTGCCGGCGGATTCGCCGGCCTGGGGCGGGGCGCCCGTCGTCGTCCGGACGCGCACGCAGGGCAGCCGTACGCTGCGACTCACGAACTTCCTGCACGGCGACGCCTGCCAGATGGTGCTCGTCCAGGACACGACGCTCGAGGCCGGCCTGGAGCACGAGGCGGTGCTGCTCAACGCGCGGCTCGAAGCGACGAACGCCGCACTCGGCGTCGCGCGCGATGCCGCGGAGTCCGCGACGCGCGCGAAGAGCGCCTTCCTCGCCAACATGAGCCACGAGATCCGCACGCCGATGAACGCGATCATCGGCTTCACGCATCTCGTCGGCCGCGACGCGCTGACCGTCCGTCAGCGGCAGCAGCTGGGCAAGGTCGAGGGCGCGGCCCGGCATCTCCTCGCGGTCATCAACGACATCCTCGACTTCTCGAAGATCGAGGCCGGCAAGCTCGTGCCGGAGGCGACGGACTTCCTGACCGAGCAGGTCGTCGGCGACGTGTGCTCGCTCGTGGTCGCGCAGGCGCAGTCCAAGGGGATCGAGGTGGTCGCCGACATCGCCCGGCTGCCCGCGGCGCTGCACGGCGACGCCGTCCGTCTCGGCCAGATCCTGTTGAACTTCGCATCGAACGCCGTGAAGTTCAGCGAGCGCGGCGCCGTCGTCGTGACCGGATTTCCCGTCGCGGGAGCGGGAGACATGCCGTGCGTGCGATTCGAGGTGCGCGACTCCGGGATCGGACTCACCCCGGAGCAGCAGTCCCGCCTCTTCCGTGCCTTCGAGCAGGCGGACGCGTCGACGACACGCCGCTTCGGCGGCACCGGCCTGGGGCTCGCGATCTGCGGCCGGCTCGCCGAGGTCATGGGCGGCCGCGTCGGCGTCGAGAGCACGCCCGGTGTCGGCAGCGTCTTCTGGGTCGAGCTGCCGTTCCGCGACGTGCCCGAGACCGACCGGCCCGCGGTGCCGGCTGCATTGCCCGCGGCGCTCCGCGCGCTCGCCGTCGACGACGACATCGACGCACGCGAGGCCCTCGCATTGACGCTTGCCGCGCTCGGCTGCCGCGTCGACATCGCCGATTCCGGCGCCGAGGCGCTCGCTGCCATTGTCGAGGCGGACCTGCTGGGCGATCCGTACGCACTGGTCCTCGTCGACTGGCACATGCCCGACATCGACGGCATGGAGACGGCGCGCCGCGTGGCGGACCTGCCGATCACGCAGGCCCCGGCGATGCTGCTCGTGAGCGCCGTGCACGAACTGACCGACGCGGAACTCGCGGCCGCCGGGTTCGCCGGCTTCGTCGCGAAACCGGTGCTCCCCGGGACGGTGCTGTCGGCGCTGCACGGTGCGCTGGGCACGGCCCCGGCGCCGACGGCGTCGCCGCCGACGAGCGGGGAGCGCCTCGCGCGCCATCGCGGGCGGCGCCTGCTGCTGGCCGAGGACAACGTCGTCAATCAGGAGGTCGTCACCGACATGCTCGGCGACGTGGGCATCGCCGTCGACATCGCGGCGAACGGTCGCGAGGCCGTCGAGGCTGCGGCGCGGACGTCGTACGACCTCATCCTGATGGACATGCAGATGCCCGTCATGGACGGCATCGAGGCGACGGCTGCGATCCGGCGGCTCGACGGCTACGATGCGACGCCGATCCTGGCGATGACGGCGAACGCCTTCGTCGAGGATCGCCGGCGCTGTCTCGATGCCGGGATGAACGACCACCTCGTGAAGCCCGTCGAACCGGAAGTGCTCTACATGGCGCTCCTGCGCTGGCTGGCGGACGCAGCCGACACCGCCGGCGCGACGTGGTCCGAGGCGTCGGCCGCGCGCTGACGGCTGCTGCCGCTCCCGGCGAATGCCAGGTGCGGATGTCCACGGAGCGCCCGCGCCCGGCGTCGCACTCGATGGACCACGGCGACCCGGCACGGCAGCACCGACCGTCGGCGGCGGCTGCGTCCACGCGCCGCGGGCTCGGGCCCCCGGGCAGTACCATCGCCCCATGCCCGCCCTCGCACCGACGCCCGCCGAACTCGTCCCCCGCATCCGCGCGTGGGCCCGCGAACTCGGCTTCGACGGCGTCGGCATCGCCGCGGCCGACCTGTCCACCGCGGAACCCGGCCTGATCGCGTGGCTTGCCGCCGGCTTTCACGGCGACATGGACTACATGGCACGCCACGGACTGCGCCGCGCGCGACCGGCCGAGCTGGTGCCGGGCACGGTGTCGGTCATCAGCGTGCGGATGAACTACCGCGCGGCCGGCGCACGTGACGCCGATGATGTCCTCGCCGATCCGTCGCTCGCGTACGTCTCTCGATACGCGCTCGGACGCGACTACCACAAGGTCCTCCGCAACCGGCTCCAGGCGCTCGCCGACCGGATCACGCAGGCCGTCGGACCGTTCGGACACCGCGTCTTCACCGACAGCGCGCCGGTGCTCGAAGTGGAGCTCGCGACGCGCGCCGGCCTCGGCTGGCGCGGCAAGCACACGCTCACGCTGTCACGCGAGGCCGGCTCGTTCTTCTTCCTCGGCGAGATCTACGCCGATCTCGCGCTGCCGGCGGACACCCCGGTCAGTGCTCACTGCGGCAGTTGCACCCGCTGCATCGACGTCTGCCCGACGCAGGCGATCGTCGCCCCGTACCGGCTCGACGCCCGGCGCTGCATCTCGTATCTGACGATCGAGCACGACGGCGCGATCCCGGAAGAACTTCGCCCCGCGCTGGGCAATCGCGTCTACGGCTGCGACGACTGCCAGCTCGTGTGTCCGTGGAACCGGTATTCCAGGCCGGCCGGGATTCCGGACTTCGACGTCCGCCACGGGCTCGACGCTGCCGCGCTCGTCGACCTGTTCGCCTGGACGGAATCCGACTTCGCGACGCGGATGGAAGGCAGCGCGATCCGCCGGATCGGCTTCGAGCGCTGGCTGCGCAATCTCGCGGTCGGGCTGGGCAACGCGCCGACGACGCCGGCCGTCGTCGCGGCGTTGCGGGCGCGGGCCGACGACGCCTCGGCACTCGTGCGGGAGCACGTCGGGTGGGCGCTCGCGCGGCACGGTGGTTCCGGTGGCGTTCCGGGTGGCGCGGCCGCGGGCTAGCGGGAGAGCGCGCGGAGGACGCACGACCGAAAGCGATCGCTGCCGCAGCAGCTTGCCCTCTCCCCCGGCCCCACTCCCGCAGGCGGGCGAGGGGAGCAAAGCCCCGCGATCGGTCTTCCTGTCCGAACCGCGCCGGTCGCCGGTCGCGACACATCCGGGGCGAGCCACTAGAATCCGGGGTTCCGCGGTTCCTTCCGGTCTTCCAGCAGATGCGACTCTTCCGGGGCATCCCGGCGCGGGCGGACACGCCCATCGCGCTCACCATCGGCAATTTCGACGGCGTCCATCGCGGCCACCAGGCCATGGTGGCGCGCCTGACGACGGCCGCGCGGGCGCTCGGGTTGCCGGCGGCCGTGATGACCTTCGAGCCGCATCCGCGCGAGTTCTTCACGCCGGCCGAGGCGCCCGCCCGGCTGACGGCCCTGCGCGACAAGGTGGCGCGCCTCGGCGAGCTGGGCGTCGACCGCGTCTACGTCTGCCGCTTCGACCGCGCGTTCGCGTCGCAGTCCCCCGAGGAATTCATCGAGGCCGGCCTCGTGCGCGGCCTCGGCGTGCGCTGGCTGCTCGTCGGCGACGATTTCCGGTTCGGGGGGCGTCGCGCCGGCGATGCCGACCTCCTGAAGCGCACCGGCCCGGCCCACGGGATGACGGTCGAGACGATGCACACGGTGCTCGTCGACGGGATCCGGGCGTCGAGCACGGCGGTTCGCGACGTACTCGCCCGCGGCGACATGGCGGCGGCCAACCGCCTGCTGGGCCATCCGTACGGGATCACCGGCCGCGTCGTCGGCGGCGACCGCATCGGCCGCGAGCTGGGCTTCCCGACGGCGAACGTCCGGATGCGCTTCAACCGTCCGCCGCTCGACGGCATCTTCGCGGTCGAGGTGCACGGCGCGGCACCCGGTCCGCTGATGGGCGCCGCGAGCCTCGGCGTGCGGCCCACCGTGACCGACGCGAACCGTCCGACGCTCGAGGTCTTCCTCCTCGATTTCCACGGCGACGTCTACGGACGCAGCCTCCGGCTCGACTTCCTGCATCGCCTGCGCGGCGAGGAGAAGTACCCTTCGTTCGAACTGCTGCGCGCCCAGATCGATCGCGACGTGCAGGCCACGCGCGAGTTCTTCGCGGCGCGCGCGGCGGCAGTCGCATCCATTCCCGAATCCGTTCCCTCTTCCCTGCTTTCCTGACCGAGTTTCCATGGCCGACTTCAAGGACACACTGAACCTTCCCGACACCCCGTTCCCCATGCGCGGGGACCTCGCCAAGCGCGAGCCCGGCTGGGTGCAGCAGTGGCAGGAGGGCAAGCTCTACGAACGCATCCGCGCGGCGTCGGCCGGCCGGCCGAAGTTCGTGCTGCACGACGGCCCGCCCTACGCGAACGGCGACATCCACATCGGCCACGCCGTCAACAAGGTGCTGAAGGACATCATCGTCCGCAGCAAGACGCTGTCGGGGTTCGACGCGCCGTACGTCCCCGGCTGGGACTGCCACGGACTGCCGATCGAGCACCAGGTCGAGAAGGCGCACGGCAAGGGGATCGAGGCGAACGCCTTCCGCAAGCTGTGCCGCGAGTACGCCGCCACGCAGATCGCGCGGCAGAAGGCCGACTTCATCCGGCTGGGCGTGCTCGGCGAGTGGGACGACCCGTACCTCACGATGGACTTTCGCGCCGAGGCCGACACGATCCGGGCGCTCGCGCGCATCTACGAGCGCGGCTATCTCTACCAGGGCGCGAAGCCGGTGCACTGGTGCCTCGACTGCCGGTCGGCGCTCGCGGAAGCCGAGGTCGAATACGAGGACCGCACGTCGCCCGCCATCGACGTCGCCTTCCCCGCGCTGAATTCGTCCTCGCTCGCGCAGCCCTTCGGCTTCACGCACCTGCCGCAGCCGGCCTACGCGGTCATCTGGACGACGACCCCCTGGACGCTCCCCGCGAACCAGGCGATCGCCGTGAACGCCGAGATCGACTACGCACTCGTGCAGGGTCCGAAGTACTACCTGCTGCTCGCGGCCGACCTCGTCGAGGCGTGCATGCAGCGCTACGGCGTCGAGGAGTTCCGCATCATCGGGACCGTGAAGGGTTCGGCGCTCGAGGGCATGGAGGTCTGGCATCCGTTCCAGCCGCGCCGCGTGCCGGTGATCCTCGGCGACCACGTGACGCTCGATGCCGGCACCGGCCTCGTGCACACGGCGCCCGCGCACGGCGTCGAGGACTACGTGGCGGGCCTGAAGTACAACCTGCCGGTCGTGAATCCCGTCGGACCCGATGGCCGCTTCGACGAATCCGTGAGCCTCGTCGGCGGACAGACCGTCTGGGAAGGCAACAAGACCGTCATCGCGATCCTGGAAGAGAAGACGCTGCTGCTGAACCACGCGCCGCTGCGTCACAGCTATCCGCACTGCTGGCGCCACAAGTCGCCCGTGATCTTCCGCGCGACGCACCAGTGGTTCATCGGGATGGAGCACAAGGGCCCCGACGGCAAGACATTGCGCGCCGTCGCGGAGCAGGCCGTCGCCGACACCGAGTTCTTCCCGCAGTGGGGCCGCGCGCGCCTCGAAGCGATGATCGGCAACCGTCCCGACTGGTGCGTCTCGCGCCAGCGCAACTGGGGCACGCCGATGGCGCTCGTCGTTCACAGCAAGACCGGAGAACCGCATCCGCGCGCCCTCGAACTGATGGAAGCCGTTGCGCAGCTGGTGGAGAAGGGCGGCATCGAGGCGTGGTTCGCGCTCGACCTCCGCGACCTGATCGGCGACGAGGCCGACACGTACGAGAAGGTGCCCGACACGCTCGATGTCTGGTTCGATTCCGGATCGACGCACGCGTCGGTGCTTGCGCGCCGCGCGAATCTCACGAAGCCGGCCGATCTCTACCTCGAAGGCTCGGACCAGCATCGCGGCTGGTTCCAGTCGTCGCTGCTGACCGGCACGGCCATCGACGGCCGCGCGCCGTACCGCCAGCTGCTCACGCACGGCTTCGTCGTGGACGGGCAGGGCCGCAAGATGAGCAAGTCGCTCGGCAACACGATCGTCCCGCAGCAGGTCGCGGGTTCGCTCGGTGCCGAGGTGCTGCGGCTGTGGGTCGCCGCGACCGACTACTCCGGCGAGCTGACGATCTCCGACGAGATCCTGAAGCGCGTCGTCGAGAGCTATCGCCGCATCCGCAACACGCTGCGCTTCCTGCTCGCGAACGTGTCCGACTTCGATCCCGCGACCGATGCGCTGCCGGTCGACCGATGGCTCGAGATCGACCGCTATGCGCTCGCGATGACGCGCGATCTCCAGAACGACGTCCGCGCGGCGTACGACCGGTACGAGTTCCACGCCGTCGTGCAGCGTCTCCAGACCTTCTGCTCCGAGGAACTCGGCGGCTTCTACCTCGACATCCTCAAGGACCGTCTCTACACGACGGCCCGCGGCTCGGTGCCGCGTCGCGCCGCGCAGTCCGCGCTTTGGCATCTGACCAACGCACTGCTGCGACTGATGGCACCGGTGCTGACGTTCACTGCCGAGGAGGCCTGGGGCGTGTTCACGGGCCGCAAGGACGACAGCGTCTTCCTGCACACGTGGTACGACCTGCCGGCGCCGGCCGACGAGGCGGCGCTCGTCGGGAAGTGGCGTGCGATCCGCGAGGTGCGGGCGTGGGTCCAGAAGGAACTCGAGGCGGTCCGCGAGTCCGGCGGGATCGGCGCGTCGCTCCAGGCGGAGGTCGATCTCGCGCTGCACGGCCATCGCTTCACGGCCTGCGAAAGCCTCGGCGACGACCTGCGCTTCGTGCTGATCACGTCGAAGGCCGGCGTCGCGGAAGTCGATGCGCCCGATGGCGAATCGGTCACGGTGCAGCCGAGCACGGCGGCGAAGTGCGGCCGCTGCTGGCACTACCGCGACGACGTCGGCCGCGATGCCGCGCATCCGGAACTGTGCGGCCGCTGCGTCTCGAATCTTCACGGTGACGGAGAGCCGCGTGCGTCTGCTTGAGTCCGTTCGCTGGTTCGTGATCGCGGCGGTCGTCGTCGCGATCGATCAGTGGACGAAGATCGAGGTGCAGCAGCACCTGAAGTACGGCGACTCGATTCCGGTCACGAGCTTCTTCGACCTCGTCCTCGTGTTCAATCCGGGCGCGGCGTTCAGCTTCCTGTCGTCGGCGTCGGGGTGGCAGCGCGAACTGTTCATCGGCATCGCGCTCGTCGCGTCGGCCTTCATGGCGACGCTGATCGTGCGGCACCGGACGAACCTCGTCTTCAGCTTCGCGCTCGCCATGATCCTCGGTGGCGCGATCGGCAACGTGATCGATCGCTGGCTGCTCGGTGCCGTCGTCGACTTCATCCATGTGCACGCGGGTGAACACTACTGGCCCGCGTTCAATCTCGCCGATTCGGCCATCACGCTGGGCGCCGTGCTGCTCGTGCTCGAGAGCTTCCTCGACCATCGTGCGCAGCGCGCCGCATCGGCACTGCATTCCGGAGATTCCCGATGAAGGTCCTGCTCGCCAATCCGCGCGGCTTCTGCGCCGGCGTCGACCGCGCCATCGAGATCGTCGAGCGCGCGATCGTGCTGCACGGCGCGCCGATCTACGTGCGGCACGAAGTGGTGCACAACCGGTTCGTCGTCGACGACCTGCGCCAGCGCGGCGCCGTGTTCATCGACGATCTCGCGGAAGTGCCCGCCGGCGCGACCGTCGTCTTCAGCGCGCACGGCGTTTCGCAGGCGGTGCGGCGTGAAGCCGATGCGCGCGGGCTGCGCGTGTTCGATGCGACGTGTCCGCTCGTCACGAAGGTCCACGTCGAGGTGGCGCGCATGCGCGACCAGGGCCGCGAGATCGTGATGATCGGCCATCGCGGCCATCCGGAAGTCGAGGGCACGATGGGGCAGAGCGCCGGCGGCATCCATCTCGTCGAGACGCCGGCCGACGTCGAGCGGCTCGTCGTGAACGATCCGCAGCGTCTCGCCTTCGTGACGCAGACGACGCTGTCGGTCGACGACGCGCGCACGGTGATCGACGCGCTGAAGCGCCGCTTCCCGGAGATCGTCGGACCCCGCAAGGACGACATCTGCTACGCCACGCAGAACCGCCAGGACGCCGTGAAGGCGCTCGTCCGCGAGGTCGAGGTCGTGATCGTCGTGGGGTCGCCGAACAGCTCGAACTCGAACCGCCTGCGCGAAGTGGCGCAGCTCGCCGGCATCCCGTCGTACATGCTCGACGACGCACGCGACCTCGCGCCTGAATGGGTCGCGGGCCGTGCGACCGTCGGCGTGACGGCCGGCGCGTCGGCGCCCGACATCCTCGTGCAGGCCGTGATCGCACGGCTCCGCGAACTCGGCGCATCGGAGGTTGCCGAGTTGCCGGGCGTCCCCGAGGACGTGACCTTCCCGCTGCCGAAGGCGCTCGCCGTGATGCAGTAGGGCGTATTCACATCACGGATGCGGGTGCGGGTGCGGGTGCGCGAAGCCGTCGCCCGTCGAATGGCTGGCCCGAAACGACAACGCCCCTCTCGAGGGGCGTTGTCGTTTCAGGGGATTGCGAAGGTCACGGCACGTCGTTCGTATCCGGCAGCTCGCGCCACGAGAGTCTCCGGCCCGTGCGGGTGAAGGTCTTCGGCGGTGGGTTCACCGTCACGGTCGTCGCGGTCGACGTTCTCACGAGGCCCACGATCCGGCCGCTCGGCAGGCGGATCAGCACGACGCGGCTCGACAGGAAATTGCCCATCTTGCTGCCCGCGTTCGTCACGCCCGCGATCCGGCCGCCGGTCGCGTAGTCGACGCTGTACATCCAGCTGCTGCCGCCGGGATTGCAGGGGTCGGCGCCGTTCGGGATGTTCGTGATCATCGTGATGACGCCGCCCGACAGCACCGGGTTGGTCACGACGCGCTCGCCGGTGTCCGGGAGGTCGAACACCCATCCGGACTTGTCGTTGAAGTTCACGGCCGTCGAGGTGATGTCGACGGTGTCGCCCGTCTTGGTGGCGGTCTGCGTGATGAGGCTGGAGCGTCCGCTGATCAGCGCTGTCGTGGACGACGTGTGATTCAGGTTGTCGGCGAGTGCGTAGAAGCTCATGCGCCGCCGGGCCATCGAGTTCTCGGGCGTGTTGTTCAGCACGTCGGCGTCGGCGAGATACTGGCCCGTGCCGACGAAGATCACGCGCTTGCTCTGGACGAGGCCCAGCTCGGGCTCGACCGTGACGGGCTGCACTTCGCCGGTCGTGGTCGTGAGTGTCGCGAGCTTCGCGACGGACCACGTCGAACTTTCGGTGGTCGAGAGATCGAAGCGCCACATGTTGCCGAGCAGGTCGCCACCGTAGACCGCCTCGGTGGTGCCGTCCGCGTCGGGACGCAGCGCGAGGCCGGAGATGTGGGCGAGTCCGCTCGGCGTGGACGCGCTGCCGACGTTGGTGCTCAGGGTCCGGATGATCGAGCCCGTCAGGGGGTTCAGCACGAAGAGGCGACCGATGCCGTCACCGCCGCTCGATCCGGTGCCGGTGCCGTTGTTGTAGCCGGACGTGACGACCACGACCCAGCCTTCCGCCCGCGTCTTCACGATCAGCGGCTTGCCGAAGCTGTAGCCGATGTTCGCGCGCATGGTCGGATCTTCGGTGTCGGTCGTGGCGTTCGGGAACTCCCAGAGCACCTTGCCGGCGAGCGTCGCTTCGTCGGAGATGTCGGGGTTCGTGACGTCGATGGCGTAGTAGCCGAAGCCACCCTTGCGCAGGCCGCCGACGAGGATGGAGCGCCAGTCGGGCGTGCCGGGGTCCTGGAGATCGTTGCCCGACGTATACGAGAAGTCCACGTCGCCGATCGTGGGCGTGCCGTCGACGTAGTACCGGTGGCTGAAGCTCAGGCGGTCGGAGAGATTGCGCAGGTTGTTGAATACGAGGCTCGGGACGTACGACCAGATCTCCGCACCGGTGCCGATGTCGAACGCGTGCAGCATGCCGTCGTTCGCGCCCTGATACACGACGCCGCGCCGCGTTGCGTTGGTCGTCTTGAAGGTCTGGTAGCCGGGATCGAAGTAGCTGAACTTCGGTCCGCGGACGACGACGGGTTCGCCGTTGACGATGTCGCCGAGGATGGCGATGTCGGCCGGCACGCGGTTGTTCGGATAGACGTAGCTCCCGCTGCTGGTGACGTAGTTGCCGGACGCGTCGACCGACGGACGCGGTCCGCGGGAGCGGAACTTCTCGACCTCCCGGGACCGTTCGCCGCGCAGGAAGTCGAGCACCTGCGAGTCCGAGGTCGTGACGCCGTTCACCGTCGACGTGAGCACGGCACGCTGGCCGCTCGTGAGATCCGACCACTGGAACGGTGTGCCGGCGCTGCCGGTGTAGGTCGCGATGACACGGTTGGCGGGCGGTCGAACGGCGAGCTGGCCCTGGGGCGACGGCGACCAGATCGGGGTCGTGCCGGGCAGACCGGTCGTCGTGTTGATCTCGTACTTGTTGAGGTCACCGGACCAGGGGCCCGAGTTGTAGCTCGACGCGTACGAGAAGTTGTCGCCCGGGACGACGTTCGGGTTCGCCACGGCGACGGCTGCGCCGGATCCGCCTTTTGCGCCGACGCTGTTCACGATGTCGACGACACCCGCGCGGGTCTCTTCCGGCGAGCTGGCGGACAGCATCATCCCGCGGCCGTTGATGGTCGCGTGCCACAGTTCGTCGACCGCGGCCGGATGCCGTTCCTTGTAGCCGGTGCCGTTGCGCACATTGGGCCATGTGAACGTGTTCGCGTACGGGTTCTGGTTGTTGCCGATGAGCGTCGCGTTGTCGGTGCGGCCGAAGATCATCCCCTGCACGCCGAGGCCCAGCGCGTACGTGTTCATGTGGAGATAGTCGTTGCGATCGGCGTCCGGCGTCGTGTCGTTGCGGTTCACCGGCACCTGACGGACCCCGAGATCGGACCGGAGGTTGTTCGTGTAGAAGTACATCGCGATGTCGGCGAGCGTGTTCGCCTCGGCGTCCACGAACGGCGCCGCGGGCGTGACGCTGACCGACGGGAACGTCGTGGACGGCGGCAGCGGGATCGTGCCGGGCGTCGGGCTCGCATCGGTGTAGTTGAGATCGGGCGTGGCCGGGTTGTACGGGACAGTGAAGCGGTTGGTGCCGTCGGCGTCCAGGTTGGCGTACGTCGTCGACGCCGGGTCGTTGCTGGCGAAGCCGTCGGTGATCACGAAGGCCGCGTTGCTCTGGCAGGCCGCGATGATCGGCGCCGACGAATCGGTGCGCCGGAACTGGAAGCCGGCGTACTCGAGGGCGTCACGCGTCGGGGTGCCACCCGATCCCTTCACGCGGTAGAGGTCGTACAGCAGGCGCCTGGCGTTCGTCGTGTCGAGCCCGGTGTCGAAGTCGCGCATGGTGACGTTCACGCGGGTGTTGAACGTGAACTGGCCCGCCCGCATTCCGCCGATCTGGTCGAAGGCGAGTCCGAGGGACCCGCTCAGCATCATGTGGCGCTTGCGGTAGTACGCGAACCAGTTCGTGAAGTTGAGCATCTCCTCGGCATACGTGCATGCCGTGCCCGTGCAGTCGGTGCGGGTCGCGGCCTTCGCGTAGCTCGAGGTGCTCGACCTCACCTCGACGCGCTGGATGCGCAGGCCGTCTGGGCCGTAGGCCTCGTTCGCGGCGAGAGCGCCCGTCGTGGTGGAGCGCACCCAGTACGTCGCTGGGAAGTAGGGGATCTGTGCATCGATCCGTCCGGGAATGAAGGTGCCGGACGAGATGGTGATGGTGGACGGCAGGACAATCGTGCTGGCCGCGGCCAGGCCGTAGCTGCAGGAGTTCACGCAGTAGGTCGCCGTCTTTGGCACTATCGCCGTCGGAACGATGCACAGCTCGGCGGCGGTGCCCGCGGTCCAGGTATCGCATCTGCTACCGGTGTCGTTGCAGATCCGGTAGCGCGCGCCGGCCGGCAGGATCATCCCCGGGTACATGATGAAGGTGCGGTTGCCGGCGGTCGTGTCACCGGGCAGCGCGA